>JADFKA010000102.1 GCA_022565135.1 Pseudomonadota bacterium | reverse complement strand
GCAATGTCCATGCTGTGTGCGTCTTCATCCACAACAATCGATACGACCTCGGCCGGTGACATTGCGTTGACAACAAATTGCGCCGCATTGTCATCCCAAAGAATGATGTCGACACGCTCGCCGGCCAGTTCGTTTGACACTGCCTGCACGCGTGATCCGCGCATGCCAACGCAGGCGCCGACGGCATCAATGCGGCTGTCGTTGCTCCTGACGGCAATTTTCGCGCGTAGACCCGGATCGCGTGCTGAGCCGAGAATATCAATCAATCCCTGCCCCACTTCGGGTACTTCAATCTTGAACAACTCAACCAAAAACTGCGGTGAGGTACGCGTCATGAATAGCTGTGGTCCGCGCACTTCAGATCGAACTTCAGTCAACAGCGCCTTGATACGATCCTGAGGCCGTACCGGCTCACGGGGAACCATGTGCTCTCGTGGTACGAATCCTTCGGCGTTGCCGCCAAGATCAATGTAGACCCCGTTTCGATCAACGCGCTTGACCAGACCGGACAGCAGCTCGCCTTCGCGATCCTGGTACTCCTCGACCACCTGCTTTCGCTCTGCCTCACGGACTTTCTGCACAATGACCTGTTTAGCTGTCTGCGCGGCGATTCGGCCGAATTCGACCGAGTCCATGGGCACCTCAACATAGCCACCTGGTACCGCAGCCGCATCAATATCGACAGCGTCGATCATGCGCAATTCGCGATCGGGAACCTCAAGCTCAGTTGACTCGTCCGCGAACACGAGCCAGCGCCGGTACGTGTCGTACTCGCCCGTTTCACGATCGATTGCCACACGAACATCTATGTCTTCAACGTGCTTTCTGCTGGACGCAGATGCCAAAGCAGCTTCGATGGCTTCGAAGATAATGTCCTTCGCAACGCCCTTTTCGTTCGAAACGGCGTCAACAACCATCAATATTTCTTTACTCATTGTCTGAAACTCCAGTTCAGCCCAGTCTCATTCGGTCCTAAGGCACCAGTCGCGCGGTATCAATTGTCGCCATTGGCAATGTGTGCGACTCGCCATCCACCTCGACCACGATGTTTTCGTCATCCGACGCCACTAATGTGCCCCGAAATCGTTTGCGCCCCTGTATGGGGAAGCGCATCTGCACTTTCACGATTTCGCCATTGAATCGCTGAAAATGCGCCGATTTTGTCAACTTTCGGTCCAGTCCAGGTGACGACACCTCAAGCTGGTACTGACCGGGCAGTGGATCGTCGACGTCGAGCAGCGCACTGACGGTCAGACTGACTTTCTTGCAGTCGTCCAGATCGATGCCGCCGGGCTTGTCAATAAAGATCCGCACAACACCATTATTGCCGCCGAATCTCACCTCGAGGTCCGACAATTCGTATCCCAGACGCTCGATCGCCGGTTGCAGCATTTTTTCCAGCTCGTATCCTGTCACCGGCACATACCTAAAATCTGTTATAAAACTAAAAAATGGGCCAGTGGCCCATTCTTCTCCTACGCGGATTCGCTGTCCGCTGACCACAAAAAAACCCCAACGCGGGGCCTTCTTCTACCAAACCTCTGGTAACGGGGTGTCAACAAGCACACCACCGCGTAGGCGCAGGATTATACGGCAATCACAAGGCAACACGCAACGCTGAAAGCACCGGCGTTGCAGTACGCCAGAGCCAAAACCACAAAAGGGCTGCGCATAGGCAGCCCTCTGAATTTAGAGCAAACGTGAATCAGGCCGTGAGGTTCTCCGCCGCCTTCGGTTTGGGAGCTTCCTTTATGGCGGTTGGCCTGGCCATTTCGATTTTGCCGTTGAATCGGGCACCGTCTTCCATGACCAGACGGGTACAATAGATATTGCCGGTCACGGTCGAGCCTTTGGCAAGCGACACCAGGCCGTCACTGGTGATGTCGCCTTTCAGCACGCCTTCGACGAGCACCGAGGTCGCATGAATGTCGGCCGTAACCCGGCCTTGCTTGCCAATGGTCAGATTCTTCTTGTGATGGGCGATTGTGCCCTCGATCGAGCCTTCGATCACCAGGTCCTCATCGGCCGACAGTTCGCCCTTGAACACCAGCGTCGGTCCAATGACAGACACATTTTTCGACCGTATGGGTTGAGATTCGCCGATCCGCAGTGGCGAAGCCACCGTCGCATTGTCGCTGTCTTGAGCTCTGTTAAACATCGCTTCTCCTCCAAGTCAGTGCACTATGGCGACAGCCAGATCTCCAACTGATCACCGTGGACGCAAGAATACTCCAGATCGGCACTAAGGCACATCCGAGCAATACTGGATTATTCGCACATCTTGTGACGAACGTCTCAAATCTGAAATTGTCCTACTTGTCGTCCTCGGCGGCACACGTGGTTTTTTTATCAATCAGCGGCAGGCGACCGAAGTCCTGCTCGATATTGGCTGCAACAAATGCAGCGGTCGTGTAGGCCGCAACACTCTGATTCAGATCGTCCCGGTTAATCTTGTCCAACGTGTCATCGACCGTGTGGTGATAGTCGAAGTAATGCGTGCCGTCGTGTGTCAGCCCTATTACGGGCATACCCGCTTTGCGCAACGGGCCCAGGTCGGCGCCGCCCGTTGCCTTGTTGTCGCCTCGCTTGAGGTCTATAGGCTCCAGCAGTCTGTGTAACTCATCGATTATATCGAGCGAGCCTGCGGCAACTTGAGACGCGATTCTCCAGACTCTGCCCGAACCGAAATCGGCTTCCAGGCCGATAATATGATTTTCGACCTGGTCGGCGTGATCTTTCAGATACTGTTTTGCGCCTTTGCCGCCGAATTCTTCATCGGCATACAACACGACGCGTATGGTGCGCCGCGGACGTTCGTCAAGATCCAGGATTAATTTGGCGGCGGCAGATACGATGGCCACGCCGGCACCGTCGTCGATTGCGCCGGTGCCGAGGTCCCAGGAATCGAGATGCGCAGCCAGCAGGACAATCTCACCGGCATCATCGCCGCGCCCGGGAACTTCGCCAATGACATTGGCAGAGACTACATCCGGAAGAAATCGGGCAGTGGAGTGGAGCCGCAGCATTACCGGCCTACCCGATCGCATCTGGTAGCTCAGCAGGTCTGCATCGGCGTTACTGATGGCCACACCAGGAATATCGGCCGGTATAAAATTTTTCAGCATACTGCCCGTGTGAGCAACGCGATGCATTGACGTGCCGGCCGAGCGAATGATGGTCGCGACTGCGCCTCGCTCTGCCGCAACTACATGGCCACAGGAGCGAATGCGCGATGCCTTGGAGTAGCCACCGCCATCTTTGGCCCTCTGCATGATGTGATCGATGTATACGATTCGGCCTTGCAGGTCGTCGCTTTCCAGGGCGCGCAATTCCGCGAGACTCTCGACGCGCACAACCTCGGCTTCAATGCCCTCCGCGGGTGTTCCAGGGCTGCCGCCGAGCGATGTCGCGACCAGCGACTGCGGAAACGGACTCGTGATGCGGACACTGATGGTGCCCCGATCCCAGTGCGGTACCAACACCTCCTCGCGGCGCACGTTTTTCAGGCCCAGGGATTTGAGCATGTCAACGGCCCAGAGGACGCCAGCTTTATCTCCTGCTGATCCCGCGGATCGCGGACCAACCTCCATGGTCAGTGACTCGACAATGCGGTAGGCCTCGGAGCCCCGCATGGCGTTATCGCGCAGAGTGGCAGCACGTTGCATAACGTCATCAGGAATGGCCTGTGCCTGAATAGCAACTGCCAATAACTGGACGTATGTGGCAAACAGCAAACGCATCGTGTTCTTCATTTTAGCTTATCCGCTGAGATCACAAACGCTGCGTACGCAAGGCGAGTGACAAACAGGTACAGGAGCAAGCAGGCAGCGCGTAGTCAGGCGCCAATCGCACCGAGGATGTTTTCAACAAACAGGTACATGATCATTACCGCAAAAAACACACACGCCAGTATGAGTGCGGTCAGATTCCACGCGTCGGCCGTTATTTCTATCGCGATATTCAGCTTACGTCCGGACCTCGACACCGCAACATCGAATATCGACCATGCATTCACAATTATTGCGACAAGCACGCCGCCGATCAGAATAGCAGGGTGAATCAACGGCACTTGCCATTCGGGCAAGAAGCCGAATTCATATTTCAGCACGTTGGAGGTAACGAAAAAGACCAGTGGCAAGGTCGCCGCAATCCCGAGTGCGGCTGTAATTCTATGGTTTTTTGCAGAAGTTATTTGGATCATCGCCTCTTTGCTACCAGCGCCAAATATTCGACACAGTATAAACCGATGAGCCTGGCTGTGTGCCCGAATGTAGACATCTGGCAATGTGACGCAGATCCAGTGGAGCCGCGCTCCAATCACTTAGCATGAAAGCATGCAGGCATCCGTGGGATTGATCACTCCGCCGTTTATTGCCTACCTGATCGGGTACAGCCTGGCGTGTGTTACGGCAGTCTTTCTGATGTTTCGGGTACGGCATGAACTCGTCCTGTTTCAGCCTGCATACTGGCGATTTCTTCGATCGCCGTGGAAGCTTGTAACCTTTGCCATTGCAGCTCTGGCAATGACCATCATGGCACCGTACACGGGTGACCCGACCTGGGACTACGTAGACGCATCTTTCATGTCCATTGCCACCTTCCTGACCGCACCCTGGGCAGTGGCAACATTATTTCTGGCACTTAGGCGGCAAGTGCCGGGAATACACATCTATATCGCCGTCTGCGTCTGGATGTTCTCGGTCAGCTGGGCCTACGACGTTTATATTCTGCTGAAACACGGCTACTACCCACCGACGTGGCTACCGAACATCGTGTTGTCGTCGATACTCTATTTTGCTGCTGGCTTGTTTTGGAATCTACAGCGAAAAGACGGTCGCGGCGTGGTCCTCGGCTTCATGGAGCCCGATTGGCCGGACGCAGCTAACGAACTCGGTTTTCGCCGCGTCGCGTGGTTCGCAGTGCCGATCATGATCTTGGTAACTGTGCTAATCGCACCATTCTTGATATAGCACACGCTGGTCGCGTTGGCTTCAATGCGCCTGTTTGGAGTCTTGTGAAACCAGGTCGCGTATGGTCGGATAAAATTGAACGAATGTACTATTGAAGTCGCCATGCTGATCGTGGCACTGCACGCATGCATTACCGGGCGGTAGCATTGCACTGAACCCCTCCCCGTCGGCGTCGGAATAATCCCCGCCGATACTCGCACCAACGAATACCCAAACGCATTTCTTAGTTTTCATCATAATGTTGATGCTACTCCCAGTTCCCGCCCACTTCCGCATTCGCCCATACCTAATTGCAGACCTAGCATGATAGTGGTTTCGGTGTATGGTCCGGACTTGAAGAGGAAATAATTATTAAGAGATCGCAATATGAAAACTTGGGTAATTGCAGCAGTTGGAGTTCTCGTAGTTATCGTGGGCACGTTCATGGTTGTAAAGAAAGTCTCGCCTGTTTCCTGGGGAATGTGGGGCAACTACAATACTTCGTCTGGGCAAGCCTTGAAGGGCTACGATGCTGTCGCGTATTTTGAGGATGCGGAAGCCATACCCGGTAAAAGTGAATTTACCTACGAATGGGGCGACACTACCTGGCAATTCTCCAGCGCTGACAACATGGCGCTTTTCGCACAAGACCCCGAAGCCTTCGCACCCCAATTTGGTGGATTTTGTTCGTTTGCTCTTAGCAAAGGATTCACGGCCGATATATCGCCTGATGCGTGGCATGTAAAAGATGGAAAATTGTATGTGTTCATGGATAAAGGTGTTCAGGCGGACTGGGTGGCCGGTATTGGCGACGGCACGCTTGAGGCGTCGACAGCAAATTGGGCAAAACGCTAGGGTGTGATGTAAAGACCGCCAGTCATGCCTTACTAGCCCTGTGGCGGAGTCGGACGCTGCACCGACCGTCGCAGACTTCGATTGGCCAGCACCAAATACAGTGCCGCCGAAATACCCGAGGCGCCGAACAGCATGGTCATGACAACGATCTGATACTTCGCTGCTACCAGCGGTGACACACCGGACAAGATCTGGCCGGTCATCATCCCAGGCAATGCCACGAGGCCGACCGCGAACAGTGAATTAGTGATCGGTATCATCGCCGCTTGAAAAGCGATACGCCGAGCCTCTACATACGGTATTTCCCTGTCGAATTCAGATTGCAGGCGTTCGGCCGCAAGACTGACGGTATTCATTGAGCCGGAAAAGATCATGCCCGCCAACGGCACCACGTAGCGCGGGCTAAACCATGGCTCGACATCGATAACGACCTGACTGACGAGTGCGAGGGTCAGGATGCCGCCCACGGAAATTGCCAAGAGTGAATTGAGATAAGTCTGTGGCCGCTTTTGCTGCAGTGGCCGAATCGCGATCCAGCTTGCCACAATCAGCATGATCGCCAGGACGGCAATGATGATTGCCGGCTTATCGGTTTCAAAAATACTGATCAGCACGTAGCCGATGAGCAGCAACTGGATCAACATTCGCAGCGTGGCATATGTTGCAGTCAGGGCGCCCACGGACCAACGAAACATGATGCCGATCACGATTGCCACTGGCAGCAGGGCAATGATCAGTCCCTGCACGGAGATCGCCGTTAGATCTGTATCCATTTGTATTCCTGATTTTGGTGCCTACTCTACATGCATCGTAGTGTCATTACGCTCGGACTCTCGCGGGCGAGTCTGCATGGT
>JADFKA010000101.1 GCA_022565135.1 Pseudomonadota bacterium | reverse complement strand
AGTCTTCTGTTTGCATCAGCGCGTCGGCTGACTTGCGGCAGGTCACGACAAGCCACCCCGGCTTCTCGGCCCAGTTTTTAGCTTTGAACTCACCGGCCTTGGCGTCTTTCTTGTCGGTAACGATGGTGCGCACAAGATCGACGCAAGCGCCGATTGCTGCTTTGCCCAGCAGGTAAAAACTCCAGGGTTCAGTAACGTGGTGATTCGGTGCCCATGTTGCCGCTTCGATAGCGTCGCGAATGAGCTGTCGTGGCACGGGCTTTTGGAGGTAAAAGTTTATCGTCCGACGACCACGGATGACATCGCCAAATTCGCGAAGGTCCTGGATTTTGTCGCTGGGTGCGGGCGGTTGCATTGCTTACTGCTCATCCGCAACGCGCTGATACGCTTTGCCCAGATAGACGCCGACCACCGCCCATACAGCCGCGATTCCGACGCCAACGGCGGCCACAGCGCCAAGCCCCAGACCAATGACGGACGTGAGTAGCGTGAACGCCCACGCCGTAATCATGTCGCCACCGCGGTAAAGCACGATGTCGATGACTGGTTTTGCCTTGAATCGCGTTTCCCTGTCAACCACTGTGAATAGCATCTCACGACCCGGCCTCGTGATCGCGTAATTGCCAGCACGTCGCGCAACCTGCAGCCCGGCAACGACCGCAATGACGGGCGACAATGCAATTACGAGCATACCGACAGCCAATAAGGCTGGGATCAGCGCCAGTGTTGTCGCCATGCCAAATCGTGTTGTTATACGGCTCGTGACGAACATCGCTGTCAGAATAGCCAGAGAATTTACGGCAAAATCAATGTACGCGTAAATCTGCGTGCGTTCTTCGCGCGTAAAAACTTCGAGTAGATTCTTCAATTCAAAGTACACAAAGGAACCAATCGCAACATACAACAGAATGAAACAACCAATGCCGATCAGGTACGGACTCTTGAGAAACAAGGAAAACCCGGCCAACGGATTCTTGCCAATTGCCTGTTGCGCCGTCAGATCAACACTGACATCTGCATTTCCCAGCGTAGTGCGTTTAAGCCGCTCAAGAACCAGAATAATCGGTATCGGTATCAGCAGCATTGTTGCCGACACCAACATCAACGCACCCGTGCCGATGCTCGCGACAAGTTCGGCTGTCAGCAACGGACCAACAATAGCGCCGACGCTTGCGCCGGTCGCGATGATGCCAAATAAACGTGGCGCCTGCTCCTTGTTGAACAGGTCCGACATGAAGCTCCAGAAGACCGAGAGGTGAAACAGGCTGAATACGCTGAGCCAGACGTAGAAACCCTTGTCGACAAACACCGGATCCGCGATGAATGTCGAACCGAAATAGAATACGAAAAACGACAGTGCGAAAAATACGTAGACACCCGGCACCAACAAGCGGAATCGAACCAGGGAAATTGCCGCACCATAAATACTAACGGCGATCAGGCTGAGGAAAAATGTCATGGTCCAGAGAAGACTGACCTCGGCATCGCTCCAGTCGCTCGCCATTGCGTCGCGGACCGGCCGCATAATGAAGTATGCAGTCATCAACACGAATACGAACAGGAATGACAGCAGCGTCGCATGCAGTTCGTTGGCTTCGACCTTCGTCGTCGCTTTGATGATGCGTGTCAGGGGATTACGACGATCAGCATCGCCCATATTGTCGCTCTCCTGTTGCTAAGCAAACGTCGCCCTAGACGGCTGTTTTATTCAGTCGAGACCGAGCTCAAAGCCCGCCTCGAGTTCTTTTTTTGAATAGGCGCGGAACGCGATCATCGTCTCGGTCTCAACGATTCCCTCGAGGTGACGCATTTTGTCGCTGATGACGTCCGCCAGATCATCGTTTTGGGCAACTTTGACGATGCCAACCAGATCGTAGCGGCCTGCGACCGAAAATACTTCCTGAACACCATCCAATTCCGCAATCTGATTCGCCAGACCGGGGATACGGTTCGTCTCCGCCTTGATCAAAACAATTGCTGTTACCATCAGTGCCTCCGCGCCGTATTGTATCGGTCCGCGAAGCGTATCATCACCGATAGCCCTACTGCACGATCTTGGTGGCAACCGCAAGCAACTTTTCAGCCGACAGGCGTACTTTGTAATCTGCTTCAATAAACGTAAAGGCAATAACGCCGTCTTGATCAATCGCAAAAACTGCCGGTACGGGCAGAGTACCGTGGCGGAGCATCGATGAGTCGGCGATATCCTGACCTTTCATACGACGGCGATCAATCGTCCGGTCGGATGCCTTGAACGCAATACCAAAGGCCATCGCGGCCTGAGCATTGGCATCGGAGAGAATCTGGTAGCCCAGCCCGTCGATAGCTTCTTGCGTGTCACTTTTGAGGCTCTTGTATAACAATTCAGGGCGGTCCCCGCTGAGAAACAGGATGTCGACGCCTAGCGCATAAATTTGCGGGATGACAGTGCGCAATTCCGACAGATGCATATTGCAATACGGACACCAGCCGCCGCGAAAAATAATGACGATCACCGGCTGCTCGAGATCGTGTGGATCAAAAATCATGGGCTTTTGGTCGACCGTCTCAACCTCGAAGCCTGGCGCGCTCTGTCCGACCTGCAACGGCTCAATCGTCTGCGCCGAGTCCGCAACGGCAACGTCCGCATGCCCGGATTGCATCGACAGGCTGCAAAGTAAACTCAGGAACATTGCCGACGACAGCACACTGATAATTGTCGACCGCAGATCAAGACGACCGAGGAAAAGCTTCCACATCAGAAATCAACTCCAGATTGACTATTCATCAGGACCGGCGTGGTTGCGGGTATATTACAGCGCCTTCTCGAGGCGGTCATCGCTGCGAATTTTAGGCGCTCCACGGCAGCGTGCTTTGGCACGATACATAGCCTGGTCGGCTTCGCGCATCAATCCCGTGAGCGTATTGGCGTTTTTGGGATACAGGGCAAGACCAATGCTAGCGGCGCATTCCAGGGTTTCTGCGCCTATTACATACGGCTTCTCGAGCGCGTTTGTCAGGCGTTTCGCCAGTTTCTCTGCAACGCTGGACGACACATCCGGTACCAGAGCCACGAATTCGTCGCCACCAGGACGGCCGATAATGTCGCAGGATCGCAAACTCTTGCGCAGTCGCATGGCAGCGATCGTCAGTAATTGATCGCCGATTTCGTGCCCACAGTTGTCATTGATCTGCTTGAAATCGTCCAGATCAATGTACAACAATGCGCCCGTCGCATCGTCTGCGCTTTCGGTAAGTCGCTTAGAGGCATCTCGCTCGAAGCCACGACGATTCAAGACACCGGTGAGCGGATCGGAACGAGCGATCGATTCCATGTGTCGTTCTTTCGCCTTACCATCGGTGATATCGACAAATGTCACTGCAATGTCGTCGCCAAACGGCTCGCAGATCATGCGCAACCATTTTGTCGAGCCATTGGACTGGTGCTGCACCTCGGTATCGATTTTGTCACCGACCAGCGCGACTCTGCGAAACTCTTCCGCGACCTCATCGGCGTCGGCTGATTGCATCGCATTTGTCGCGGACCTGATAATTTTCGCGCCGAGTCTGCCGATCAGGTCATCGCGCTCGACGTTCAGGAAGCGACCGGCGGCGGAATTGGCGAAGATACAGCGCAATTCCTTATCGCCGCCTGCCTCGCTCGCCGCCCATCGTAACCGAACAATGCCGTTTACGGAGTGATCAATCAGCGTACGCAACATTTTTTCGCTAGCGCGGACCTCTGCTTGCGCTTTTTCGACATCGCTTACATCTCGGAACATCAGGACCTTGCCTGCCGACATTGACGAATGGTTCGACGTGATCGGCGACACCTGGACGTGCAGAAAACGTCCCGTCGCCGTCATCATCTTTCGCGGCTCCCCAGTCTCCAGCGCCTCGAAGATTTCAGGTGAGTCGTCGCCAATTACTTTCGCTAACGGCTCGTACAATGCGTTCGTCTCGGAAATGTCCAGCAACTTTTCGGCGCATCGATTGAGACCAATTATTCGACCCTGGTCATCGACGACGACGACTGGATCCTGCATGTTTTGAAACACGGTCTCGTATGCTAACGGTGAGAACTCGATAATCTGCTCGGACAGGACTAGCCAAGCGTAGAAGGGCAGCATAAGCGTCAAAATAAATGGCACGAAGGAAACCGTATCGGGACCGACGCCGAAGTCATATGCTGCAGTCGCTGCCAGCGGCGCGAGACATGCGGCGACTACCTGAAAAATTCCACGACGATGAACTCGAGTTACGGCAGAGCTATGCGTAATGAGAGCCAGCAACGCCGCGCATATCAAAGCGTAACTGTAAGGCCCATGCACGAACAGGAACCAGGGTCCCCACTGCTCCGGGCGTGTCAGGAAATCGCCTGTCTCATTGGCGATCGGCAAATACCACATGAATTCGTGATGCACATTGGTCGCGGCAAGCGCTACCGTTACGATTGGAATGAGGATCAACACGGCAATGCGGTGCACTGACGTAGATCGTCCGGTGTACTCGCGAAAACAAGAATACGCCGCAATTGGCAGGAATGCCGTGCCTATAAAATGGCCTGCACGTCCGATCGAGAAAACGAAAAACGATGTCGATAACATTTCTATCGCACCACCGAGCACCCACAGAGACACGATCATGAACATGACACCGATCGAGGCCTTGCCTATCTCCCGTTTGCCCGCAACCAGCCGCAAACCCAGCGCCAGATAACAGGCAGCGCTGAGAATAAGCAGTGTTGAAAGGGCGACCTCCAGCATCATGAAATTTGCACCCGATTTGACGAAATCTGGCTCATGGTAGGCCGCTGGCTCACTGATTTCCGGGAACTGCTCCACACCTTTGAGTGGCAATCCCGTAACAGCTGCCCGAAAGTTACTCGGATTCGGTTGGGCGAGAGTGTTTGGTGTCCGACAAGTTCAAAAATACTGTCACTCGTCAGCACGCAAGCTATGCGTTACATACTCGATACGGATGCCTAAGGCCTCAATATTGACACCATACTCAGATGCCGATGGAAACAATCCCTGCAACGCGGGCTGATTAACGACGACAGGCCTGCAAGATGCGGTCCGTAAACGGTTCCCTTGTCATCGAATCGAGATGCGCAAGAAAGTGTTCCGCGCTGCGCCCGGACTGAAAATATGCTTGCACATACGCATCATTCTCGCCGCGAATCGCACGACGCCAATGCTCGATTGTAATTGTTGCTGCAAGACGCGTGCGCACGAGGTCGAATAACAATTTGAATTCATCGGCCGCGAGTGTCGTAACTTTGTCGAAACCTGCGACAAATGGAGCTATGAGCGCTAGCGGGTCTTCTTCAACCCGCAAATACGATGCAGCGATCACGACCTCGAAGATCATCGGGCCATACACAATGTCACCAAAATCGATCACGCCGGCAATCGAATCAGGACATGCCGTTGCGACAAGCACATTGTCAGGGTTCAGATCGCCGTGAATGACCTGCGATCGTAGTGTTGAAATCCTGGGTAATACGTTGCGCTCAAAATCATCGAGACAGGCGCCGACTAAATTGCGCAATTCGATGTTCACGATGTCTGCAAGCAGATTGCGCAGGTCGGTTGCGCGCTGCATGTGCCACAGTAATATATTCTGATCAGCGTCATGTTCAAATCCAAGCAGCGAGCTGTCTAACGCGGCGGCGCTCGCGCCAAGATCTGCAATAAGCTCTGGGGTCGGCACTGCTGCAGAGAATGGAATGCCCGGCACATAACTGACAATCCGGCATACGCACTTGCCGCTGCCGTCACCAATTTTCGTGGCAACGGCCCTGGCCAACGTTTTAACAATGCGCGGTATGGCAATCGGGCAACCGACATTTTCGATGTGCAACAGCACCTGGATCTGGAAATCGGTGACGTTTTCGGGCTCAGCCGCATTGGCGATCTTGAACACGTAGCATTGCCCATCATTGCTCGTAACACGAAAATTCTGGTCACGCTCGCTGACGAGAGTCCGCAGCTCGCCATCCAAGCCATACTCTTCCTGCAGCACCGCGTGAACTTCGGCCGCACTGAATTGCGGTCGCGACGCGATCTCGATGGACGATTCCTGTTGTTCAGTACACTTGTTTTTGCGGCTCATTTTTTGAATAACCCTATATTTTTCTCCTTATTAAACAACAAATTACGTGGTCCTTGACCCATTCGATACACGTGCGGCGATCGGACGGTTACAGCTGATGCCACCAGGGCGAGTATCAAGGCATTCGAAACAGTTCCTCGAAATGACGATTGGTTCCGGCTTCCTTTCAACATAATCGTTCATAGTTCGATCCAATGAAACGTATAGCGCACATCGTTCAATCTTCGGTGCCGTGTACTGCTGTCCAATTTCGAAAAACGGCCTACGGCAAACAAGACATTCGAAATTTCCTGCGTGACGTACTCGCCATCGCAAACGCGTCAATCGATGGTGCGCGTTACATCGTCACAGGTGTCGAATTTGACGAACGCGGTCGCAAGAAGCTTTTTTCTATCGACTCCAAAGACTTTTCAGGGAAGCCAGCCTATCAGGCTCTTGCCAATGATCATATCGAGCCGCCAATTCGCATTCGCTATCAACCCGTGACCGTTGCTGGCGAGCGCGTGGGCGTGTTCGAAATAGGCGACTGTCAGGATCGCCCTTACATGATGCGCGTGGATCATTCGGAGAAATTGCGGCGTGGCGATGCATACGTCCGGGTTAA
>JADFKA010000100.1 GCA_022565135.1 Pseudomonadota bacterium | reverse complement strand
GATCAAGGCAGTACATCGACCGATCATTATCATTACAAGCAATAACGAGAAAGAGTTGCCTGACGCATTCTTGCGGCGTTGCTTTTTCCATTACATCAAATTTCCGGACAGGAACACGATGCAGAAAATCGTCGATGTGCATTTTCCCGGGCTGAAGAAAACATTGCTGGCCGAGGCGCTCAATGCGTTTTACAAAATACGAGAATTGCCCGGGCTGAAGAAAAAACCGTCAACGTCGGAACTGCTTGACTGGATAAAGCTGCTGCTGGCCGAGGACATTTCGCCTGAATTCCTCAGGGCCGAAGCGTCGCGCAAGGCGATTCCGCCGCTTTACGGTGCGCTTTTGAAAAATGAGCAGGATGTGCACCTGTTCGAGCAACTGGTTTTTCTGGATCGACGCAACAGCAGGACGTCGAGCTGATGCTTGATGGCTAGTAGCCGACCATGTTGATACCGTTTTTCTTTTTGCTTCGTGATGGCGGTATCAAAACGTCGATTACCGAGTTGTTGATGTTGCTCGAGGCAATGAAAAGCGGGCTCGCCGAAGAAAGTGTCGAAGAATTCTACTACCTGTCACGTGTCTGCCTTGTGAAGGATGAGGCACACTTTGATCGATTCGACCGCATCTTCGCGGTGTATTTCAAAGGATTGGAAGACTCGCTGGGCGACTTGATGCAGGATGTTCCTGAAGAATGGCTCAGGCTGCAGGCAGAGCTAATGTTAAGTGAGGAGGAGCGCGCGCAGATTGAGGCGCTGGGCGGTTTCGAGGCGCTGATGGAAGCGCTCCAGGAGCGCCTCGATGAGCAAGATGAACGTCACGAGGGTGGCAGCCGATGGATTGGCACGGCCGGCACGTCGCCGTTTGGCGCGTACGGCTACAATCCTGAGGGAGTGCGTATTGGCCAGCCAGAATCGCGAAATCGCCGTGCCGTCAAAATCTGGGAGCGGCGCGAATTTCGCAATCTTGATAACTCGATCGAACTCGGTACACGCAATATCAAGGTCGCCTTGCGGCGGTTGCGTAAGTTTGCCCGTGAGGGTGCTGCCGACCAGCTTGATCTTGCCGATACGATAGACAAGACGGCGCGTAATGCGGGGCTGTTGGACATCCGCATGGTCCCTGAGCGGCACAATGCCATCAAAGTACTGTTATTTTTGGATATTGGTGGCTCAATGGACGATCACGTGCGCGTTTGCGAGGAGCTCTTTTCCGCTGCGCGTAGCGAGTTCAAACATCTTGAATACTTCTATTTTCACAACTTCGTCTATGAAAGCGTATGGAAAGACAATCGACGCCGACATGCCGAACGTATACCGACGCTTGATATTACTCATAGGTACGGTAGCGACTACAAGTTGATATTTGTCGGCGATGCGACGATGAGTCCGTACGAGATTGTTTACGCGGGTGGCAGCATCGAACACTGGAACGACGAACCAGGCGCCGTATGGATAAAGCGTCTGTTGAAAACCTATGCGAAGGCAATATGGCTTAATCCCGAGCCCAGGCAGCGCTGGGATTACACACCGTCGGTGAAAATTGCGCGTGACATCATGGGTGATCGAATGTATCCGTTGACAATCGCCGGCCTCGATGACGGCATCAAGGCCCTACGATAAAGTTGGAACCACAGGCGCTGTAATAATGCGACCGGTTATTGGCCGGCGCCGAGGTCTTTGAGATCCGCGAGTACTTGCGCCGAGTGCGTGGCGGGCTGCACATTCTTATAATGTTTGGCAATCTTACCCTCGGGATCGATCAAGAACGTCTGCCGTTTGGCGAATTTCATGCCCAGCCTTCTTGTTTTGACACCATATGCATCTGCTGCCTGGCCGTCAACGTCGGCCAGTAAAGGAAAGGGGAGGCTATGGTGTTCCGCGAATTTCTGATGCGATTCGACGTCATCAAGACTAACGCCGAGAATCTGTGCGTTGATCTTGTTGAACTCGAAAATATTGTCGCGGAATTCGCAGGCTTCGGTTGTGCAACCGGGCGTCTCATCCTTTGGGTAGAAATACAAAACGACCCATTTGTCGCGGTAGTCTTCAAGCGAATGTAGCTGACCGGTCTGATCGGGTAGTTCGAATTCTGGTGCATCTTCTCCGATGACAATTGGCCCGGCAGCAAGAGCGAAAAGGCTGACAGCAAAGATCGAGAACATCAATAAAATAGTCGATTTTTGTCGCATCATTGGGCCATAACTGTTTGAACGGCTGTATATCCGGGCGAGGTCAAGGCGCGCTGTGCAATGGCCGATACTATAATACGATTAGGTTCCAAGCGGGTACTTATCAGCATTTGATCACGCTATGAAAAAGGCAGAGACGCAAAGAAAAATGACTGCGCTGGTCTTGCCCGGCGGTGGCGCGCGCGGCGCATTTCAAGTTGGTGTCCTCAAGGCTCTGGCCGAGCTCCTGCCCAAAGGCTCTGTCATTCCGTTTGCCGTTGTGAGCGGAACATCGGCAGGGGCAATCAATGCAATTGTCCTCGCGAACAAGGCACGGCGCTTTAAGGTTGCGGTAGCCGAACTCGTCCGGGTTTGGGCTAACTTTCGATGCCACCAGGTCTATCGCACTGACAACCTGACCATGTTGAAGAGCAGCCTGCGCTGGCTGGGCGCAATCGTGTCTGGCGGGCTACTCGTAGGAATGCCGAAGTCGCTGCTCGACAATGCCCCTTTGCGCGCATTACTGAGCCGCAATGTTCGCTTCCCACGCATACAGGAGGGAATCGACAACGGTTTCCTGGAGGCTGTGACCATAACGGCGGCCGGCTATGCGTCGGCGCGCTCGACGTCATTTTTCCAGGCAGCGGCAGGTCGTCGTGGCTGGTCTCGAACTCGGCGCGTCGGGGTGCGCGGCGATCTGAATCTGGATCACCTGATGGCCAGTATCGCAGTGCCCATGATATTTGCGCCCGTGCAGATCAATGGGGAGTATTTTGGCGACGGCGCGATGCGCCAGGCAACGCCACTTAGCCCGGCGATTCATCTCGGCGCCGACCGGATTCTCGTGCTTGGCATTAGAGACGAGACTGCCGACAAGGCGCCAACTCTCGAGAACCCACAGGAATCTCCGAGCTTTGCTCAAATCGCCGGCTATATGCTCGATACTTTGTTCATGGACGGACTGTATACAGATCTAGAACGCATGACGCGCATCAATCAAATAATCGATTCGGTCGATACCGAGCATCGCACAGGTTCACTGTCCCGCATGCGGGCGATTGATACGATGCTGATCGTCCCTAGCGAGGACTTGCGTGTCATTGCCCACAGACATCGAAAGCAACTGCCGTTTGCGATACGCGGTCTGTTACGCGGCATCGCCGGAAATCGCCGAGGCGAGAGTCGATTGCTGAGTTTCCTGCTGTTCGAGCAGGCTTACACGCGAGAGTTGATCGAACTCGGCTACCGCGACGGAATGAAGGTTAAGGATGAGTTGCTGGCCTTTGTAACGGGCGAAGATGTACCCCGCCTCTTCGCACCCACCTGGATCCAGCGAGACTTGGGTTCGCTGCACGGCGAAGATACACAATAGTAGGAGCGGCCCCATGGCCGCGAGCGATAGCTACTGACGCTTGATCGCTTGAGTTATTTCCCGGCGTCCTGGTAGCATCACTGCAACCAGTCGATTAGCTTGCCGTACGAACGGTACGGCCCGCTACTACAACAAGAATGCGGCGCCGAGCCCGAGAAACGCGGAATAACCAATGACGTCTGTCACGGTCGTTAGCACGACACCGCCGGCCAATGCAGGATCGATCTGCATGCGTCGCAATGTCATCGGGATTACGAATCCTGCAAGCGGTGCGATAAACAGGTTAATAATCATCGCGGCCCCAATGATGCCGCCAATGCGCCAGTCGCCGAACCACAGAAACGTGAAAGCCGCGACGACGACGGCCCAGCCGAGGCCGTTGAGAATTCCGACGAGTAACTCCTTGCGCAAAATCCGCTTTGCATTCGTATGATCGATCTGCTTGAGGGCCAGTGCTCGCGTAATTATTGTCAGCGACTGACTACCGGCGACTCCACCCATGCTGGGTACGACCGGCATCAGCACGGCGAGCAAGACGATCTTGTCGAGTGTCGTCTGAAAAATATCGACGACGGCTGCCGCGAGGAATGCCGTACACAAATTGATGCCAAGCCAAAGCGCCCGACGCTTTGCGCTCTTAACGACGGGCGCAAACATGTCGTCTTCCTCGTCGAGGCCTGCGGCACTCATTAAGGAGTGCTCAGCCTCATCGCGTATTACATCGACAACGTCATCAACCGTAATGCGGCCAACTACCCGGAAATCTTCGTCAACGACTGGTGCCGATAACAAGTCGCGGTTTTCGAATTCCCAAACGACATCTGCAGATGATGTATGTGCAGGAATCGGCATCACGTCGGTGGACATGATACTCGTGACAAGTGAATCGGGATCGTTTGCAAGCAGACGCGACAAGTACAGAGAGCCGACGTGTTCGTTATTTCGATTAACGACATAGATCGAGTCGGTGCCATCCGAAATATCACCGCGGACGCGCAGGTAACGACAGACGACTTCGAGCGTGACGTCGGGACGGACGGTCACGATGTCGACGTTCATCAGGCCGCCGGCACTGTCCTCATCGTAGGCGAGTACCTGCCGAAGCCGCTCCTCGTCTTGTTGGTCAAGTGATTGCAGTACCTGTTGGGTAACGGTTTCGGGCAAGTCGGCCAACAGGTCGGCGAGATCGTCAAGCTCCATGCCTTCAGTCGCGGCAATGAGTTCTTCGGTCTGCATGCCCTTGATCAGGCCATCACGAACTTCTTCGGCCACCTCGACGAGAACATCGCCCTCATCTTCGGCATCGACCATCTCCCAGAGAATCGCGCGCTCTCGCAGCGGCACGGATTCGAGCAGGCGAGCGACTTCAGCCGGGTGCAGACTGTGCAACATCAGGCGTGCGGGGCGCAAGCGGCCACTGTCGAGCTGCTCGCGCAACAGTTGCAGGCTGGCCTGGGTATGCTCTCTCGCTTCCATGGGTTGGCCTTTTTTGAGTACGCGGAGTTTAACTGTCTTGCGGCGTACAGACATCTTTTGGATGTCTGCGGGCAGATCAGGTGTTGATCGTATGGTCGCCGAGCTCGTTGTGGCGCGTAAGAACCGGGTCATGTGCGTCGCGCAGTGCAAGGGCGAGCATGTCGGTCATGTACACGGAGCGATGCTGGCCACCGGTACAGCCGATAGCAACAGTCAGATAGCTACGGTGCACTTCATCGTACTCGGGAATCCAACGCTTCAGGAACGCGAGAATATCGTCATACATCGCGATGAATGTCGGCTGCGCATCGAGAAAGTCGGTGACTTCTTTGTCTTGGCCCGTGAGTCCTCGCAACTCGATAGTCCAATAAGGATTGGGTAGGCATCGCAGATCAAAAACGAAGTCTGCGTCGGCCGGAATGCCGTTCTTGAAACCGAAGGACTCGACGAGAACCGACAGCATGTTCATCTTGCGACGATCTACCCGTTCGCGTATTGCGTCCGCAAGTTCGTAAACACTGGTGCGTGACGTGTCGATGATCAGGTCGGCTGAGTCGATCACTTCCGAGAGCATGGCTCGCTCGCGCGCAATTGCAGCACGCAGAGCAGTGCCGTGTTCGGCGAGCGGGTGTCGACGGCGCGATTCGCTGAATCGCTTCAGCAATACATTGTCGTCGGCCTGGAGCACTAACAATTCCGTCTGAATGTTTTGCTTGCGAAGCTCTTCGATCAGCTTGGGCAGGGCCTCGAGGTCCTTGCGCGGATTGCGCGCATCGACGCCAACGGCGAGCAATCGCGTGGATTGATCACTGCTGGAGGTCACCTCTGCGACGGCCGACTTCAAAAGTGCGGCCGGCATGTTGTCAATACAGTAGTAGCCGAGGTCTTCGAGTACATGGAGCGCAACCGTCTTGCCGGATCCGGACAGTCCGCTGACAATAATTAGGCGCATGTCATCGGGCATGAGTATCTCTCGTGCCGTTGGAGTCCGTTCTCAGGACTCCTGGAGTTCCTTTAAATTGATTATGACCGTCGCTACCGAGGCGTCAATGAGAGAATCGTATAACTCGTTGCTGGAATTAGCTTCGCGCATTTTTCGACGCAGTTCGGAATCGCCGAGGAGCTCCGCGATACTGCAAATATTGGCCTGATGACTCTCATTCATCTCGGCGGGCACCATGAGGCCGAATACGATATCAACGGCTTCGTTATCGGGCGCTTCAAAATCCACGGCGTTGCTGAGCTTGATTAATGCAGCAACATTGGTGCGCAAGCCATCGACGCGGCAATGTGGGAAAGCGACGCCCTGTTCCAGGCTGGTGCAGCCGAGGCGCTCGCGTTCGATCAGGCCCTCAAAGATATCCTCACTGGAGATACCAGGGCTGGAGCGAACAAGCAGTTCGCTCATTATTTCGAGACAGTGTTTCTTGCTGCGAGCATGTGCGTTGCACAACACGCTGTCGGGCTTAATGATTTCTTCGAGCAACATAATATTACGAGTTCATAAATAGATCAGAGGTTCCTGAGAGCTACTTGGGATGCCTGAACGCCCGTGCGGCTGCCCAGCCGCACGGGTCGAATGCGGGGCTAGATGAATTTTCTCTTGTGAGATTCTCTTGCATGGTGATCGACCAGCTTTTCCTTGTGTTTTCTTACACGCCGATCGAGTTTGTCTACCAAGCCATCGATTGCTGCGTACATGTCTTCTTCGGTGGCGTCTGCGTAAATCGTACCACCATTTACATTAATTGTGGCTTCGGCTTTATGCCGAAGTTTTTCGACTGTG
>JADFKA010000099.1 GCA_022565135.1 Pseudomonadota bacterium | reverse complement strand
AATGAACGGCGTGCGAACACGCGGGTCATGTATCTCTCAATCGCTTCCGCCTGACTGCCAAGTTCGATGCCATACTTCGGCAAACGCCAAAGTATCGGTGCAATACTCGCATCAACAAGTGAAAAATCATCGCTAAGGAAGTACGCTCGCGCGCAAAACAATTCGGCACTTTGCAGGATGCTCTCTCGCAACAGCTTGCGTGACTTGCTGCTTAACCTGCCATCACCACTGGCTTCGGCCTCTTCCGCCAGTGAGTACCAATCGGACTCAATGCGAAACAACGCGAGCCGGAATTGCGCTCGCATCACCGGATCGACAGGCATCAGTGGTGGATGTGGAAAACGCTCGTCCAGATATTCGATGATGACGCGTGAATCGTAGAGCGTCAGATCGCGGTCGACCAGCGTTGGCACCGTTTGGTAAGGATTAAGATCCAGCAAGTCCTCAGGCAATTCACCGCCCTGGATGTTAGAGATCTCGATATTAATATTTTTCTCAGCAAGGACCAAACGCGTCCGATGACTGTGAACATCGGTCGGCCTGGAAAACAGGGTCATTACGGAGCGTCTGTTGGCGATGACTGCCATTTTCTTGATTCCTAAAGATTATTGTGGTTGTTTCTGGTCAGCGAGCGAGATCATTTAACGTCTTTCCAGACTTGGTTCTTAAGCATCCATGCGATGACCAGGAATACGAAGAGGTATATGAGGACCCATTTGCCTAGCCTGCGTCGATCAGAACGAATTGGCTCTGCAATGTATGCAAGGAAGTTGACAGTATCACGAACGAAGTCATCGTATTCGTCGGCATTCATCATGCCCGCGGTCACCTCCTCGAAGCCGTCGAAGTGATAAGTCGTTCCATTTTCGTCAGTAATCTCCGAATAAACCGCTTTCTGATAACCCTGCAACTCCCAGAGGACATGCGGCATGCTCGTTCCCGCCAGAACGCGGTTATCGACACCGGTCGGACTATCTGGATCAATGTAAAAGCCCTTCAGGAAATTATAGATATGATCGGCGCCCTTTGCACGAGCGATCAATGACATATCCGGCGGCGGCGTGCCAAACCAGCGCTCGGCATCTGCCGCCGGCATCGCCGCACGCATCGTCTCAAATGTCTTCACCGCATTGAACATCAGGTTGTTAACCAGTTGCTCTTCAGAAAGCTGCAGGTGTTTGCCTATCGTGTTGTAACGCACGTATTGCGCCGAATGGCACCCGGAACAGTAATTTATGAAGTTTTTCGCGCCTCGTTGCAGTGACGGAATATTGTCGGGATCTATAAACGCCTCATCCATCTGCTCATCGCCATCACCCGCAGCAGATGCCAGCGTAGTGACAAAGCACGCGGCGATCACCACAAGCCGCGCAAGCGATCCGAATCTAACCATGGTATACCACCCTGTCCGGCACAGGCTTCGTCTTGTCGATCGTTGTGTAATACGGCATCAGCAGGAAAAACGCGAAGTAGACAGCTGAGAAAATCCGCGCGGCGATCGTATACAAGGTATCGGGTGGCTTCGTGCCCAGCCAGCCCAGCACGACGAAACTGATCGCAAAACAGGTCAGTGCGAACTTGTAGATCCAGCCGCGATATCGAATGGATTTAACACGCGACCGATCAAGCCACGGCAGAAATACGGGCAAGATAACGGCAACCGCCATCATGGTCGCGCCCCATAGCTTGTCCGGTACGGCGCGCAAGATCGCGTAAAACGGAGTGAAATACCAAACCGGAGAGATATGCTCGGGCGTTGCCGTAAGATTCGCCGGTTCGTAGTTGGCATGCTCAAGGAAGTAACCACCCATATCCGGCGCAAAAAACATGACGCCAGAGAAAGCCATCATGAAAATGATGATGGCGACCAGATCCTTGGTCGTGTAATACGGGTGGAATGCGATGCCATCCAGTGGAATTCCATCCGGCCCTTTCTGTTCCTTTATTTCGATGCCGTCCGGGTTAAGCGAACCGACTTGGTGCAATGCCACAATATGCACGAGCACCAGCGAGATCAGGGCCAACGGCAACACGACAACGTGCAATGCGAAGAACCGATTCAGCGTGATATCCGAAATCGAGTAGTCACCACGAATAAGTTCCACTATCGCCTCACCAATACCCGGAATCGCACCGAAAAGTGAGATGATCACCTGTGCACCCCAATAGGACATTTGCCCCCAGGGCAGCAAATAGCCGGCGAATGCCTCAGCCATTAGCACAAAGAATATAATCATGCCGATGAGCCAGACGAGCTCACGCGGTTTTTTGTACGAGCCGTATAGCATGGCGCGGAACATGTGCAAATACACCACAATAAAAAAGAACGACGCGCCCGTTGAATGCATGTAGCGAATGAGCCAGCCCCATTCAACATCGCGCATGATGTACTCGACAGACGCAAATGCGTCCAGCGCCGACGGCTTGTAGTTCATGGTCAGGAAAATGCCTGTCACCAGCTGAATGACCAGCACCAGCATTGCCAGGACACCAAACACGTACCAAAAATTGAAGTTCTTGGCGGCGTAATACTCGGTGATGTGGTACTTCATCGTTTCCGTCCACGGGAAACGTTCGTCAATCCACTGCATGATGCCGCCTTGTGGCTTGCCAACCTCCGCTTCGATTCTCGACATTACGCTTCTCCCGTGTGCAGACCGATCAGGAGCAGATCGTCCCGGACGAATCGGTGTGGTGGAATGCGAAGATTTGATGGCGCTGGGACACCTTTATAGACGCGCCCCGCTAGGTCGAATTTCGATCCGTGGCAGGGGCAAAAAAATCCACCATTCCAGTTGTCGCTGGGACGGACTTCGAAATCTTCAAGTGGCGCACATCCGAGATGCGTACAGGAGCCGATGACGACCAAGAACTCCGGATTGACGGATCGGGTTGCATTGGCCGCATAGTCCGGCTGTTGTTCGATAATCGCCGAGGTCGGATCCTTGAGTCGATTCAGGTTTTCCGGCAAACGGCGGAGCATCTCTTCAGTACGTCGTAAAATGAATACCAATTTGCCGCGCCACAGGACGCGCAACATTTCGCCGGGTTCCATCGTACCAATCGGAACTTCGACAGGTGCTCCAAGCGCTTGCGCCCTTGCACTTGGCTTCAGCGAAGACAGGAACGGAATCGAAGCGAGGCCAATACCGACTACGCCGGTCACTGCGGTCGCAACAGTAAGAAAATGACGTCTATTGCGATCAATGCGATCAACGTCTTCTTCGTGCATCAGGCACTCCCAATATGCCCGGCTGAAAAAAGATTGCTTGAGGGCCTCTTCATCAGCGCATTTTAGTCTGGTATCGATATTGCTAGATTTGCAGCAGCCCCGATTTGGCGTCAGGATGACGACTACTCCGTGACTTGGTGCGGAACCCGTGGCGCATTATACACGGGGCTCAGCAACATTGGCTAGCTGGTATTCCAGCGCGCCCTCTGCCTCAGGAAACCAGAGTGACCGGATTGAGATCAGCGTTCGTGTTTGTTTTGCAGTCAATCGTCGTTGGTCTGGCGGCGGCGTTTGTTGTCGTGCTCGTCCGTCCTGAATTGCTACCGGGCATCGGTGCGAATGCCAATGGCGCCGCAGCCAGCTATGCCGACGCCGTCGATATCAGCGCGCCATCGGTGGCCAATGTCTATACGAAACGACTGGTGGAATACACATCCCCGAACGACGAAAGACCTCGTTTTCGGGTCGAAACGAGCTTCGGTTCGGCCGTGATAATCGATCCCGAAGGCTACCTGGTTACAAACTTCCATGTCGTCGACGCAGTAGCCGAGATCCGCATTCAGCTCAGCGACGGCCGAATCGCCGAGCCTGAAATCGTTGGCGTTGACGCTGAAACTGATCTCGCCCTGCTAAAAGTCGATCTCGGCACCTTGCCTGCCATTCGCCTGGGTAGTTCCGCACGATTGCGCATAGGCGACGTCGTACTGGCAATCGGCAATCCGTACGGCCTCAGCAAGTCGGTCACCCAGGGCATCGTCAGCGCAACCGGTCGGGGCATGCTCAATCTCAGCACTTTCGAGAATTTCATTCAGACCGACGCCGCGATCAATGCCGGCAATTCAGGCGGCGCACTTATTAATGTCAAGGGCGAATTGATCGGCATCAATTCAGCAATCCTCGAGCAAGATCCGGGAACTGAGGGCATCGGATTCGCAATCCCGGTCGACCTTGTACGCGGTGTGGTCGACGAGATAAAGCAACACGGACGCGTCATTCGCGGCTGGCTGGGTTTCAAGCCTGACGATCTCACGCCGGCCGAGAGGGCAGCACTGGGCATTGAGGGGAGTGTCGGTATCCTGCTGGTCGTCGTCTACGAGGGCAGCCCGGCCGACGCTGCTAATTTACGTCGCGGTGACGTCATCTTGTCGATCAACGGAGAACCTATTTTCTCGCAGCTGCAGGCGCTCCTGCTAGTCGCAGAGACGAACCCGGGCGATGCGGTCGATATCCTGGTTTGGCGAGGTGGTGGTGAATTCCGCGCGACAATCATCGCTGGTGAACGCCCGGAAGAAATTTAGTATTTCGGCAAAGTGATATTGACGGAGTCCTAACCTGGAATGCGGCGAATTGTCGCACCGAGTTGGCGCAGCTTTTCCTCGATCCGCTCATAGCCGCGATCCACGTGGTATATGCGGTCAACGATCGTATTACCTTCGGCAGCCAGGCCCGCAAGAACCAGGCTCGCCGATGCCCGCAGGTCCGTGGCCATGACAGGAGCGGCCGTCAGACGTTCAAGACCCCTGCAGATCGCCGTGTTGCCCTCGATCTGAATGTCCGCACCCATGCGCTGCAATTCCAGCACGTGCTGAAAACGATTCTCAAATATGGTTTCCGTGATCGTGCCAACGCCGTCCGCGATCGCGTTCATCGCACAGAATTGCGCCTGCATGTCAGTTGGAAATGCTGGGTAAGGAGATGTGCGGACATCGACGGATAGCGGTCGGCGACCTTGCATGTCGAGATCGATCCAGTCATCACCCGTGGTTATCGTCGCACCAGCTTCACTTAATTTGATCAGCACGGCTTCAAGCGTGTCGGGAGCCGTGTTGAGGGCACGAATGTGCCCGCCCGTCATCGCCGCAGCAACAAGGTAGGTGCCGGTTTCAATGCGATCGGGCAGCACCGTATGATCCGTACCGCCAAGACTGTCGACACCCTGAATTGTGATCGTCCCGGTTCCTGCACCGTCGATTAATGCCCCCATGCCTTGCAGAAACTTCGCAAGGTCGGCAACTTCGGGTTCGCGTGCAGCGTTCTCGAGGATCGTTTGCCCATCAGCCAGCACAGCGGCCATGAGCAGGTTCTCAGTGCCCGTGACGGTCACCGTATCGAAGACAATGTGTGCACCTTTGAGCTTGTCGGCACGTGCTTTGATAAAACCGTTCTTAACGACAACATCGGCACCCATCGCTTGTAGCCCGGCAACGTGCAAATTGACCGGCCTCGCACCTATCGCACAGCCACCAGGCAGCGAAACATCAGCTTCGCCGAAACGAGCGACAAGCGGACCCAGTACGAGTATCGACGCACGCATCGTCCGGACGAGCTCATAGGGCGCTTCACGTTTGACCACATTGCTGGCATCTATCTCGATATTGAGCCGATCATCAATCGTGACTTGCACGCCCATCATCTGTAGCAACGAAATCGTCGTCGTCACATCCATGAGATGTGGCACATTGCGAACGGTCACAAGCTCGGTCGCTAACAGCGTACCCGCCAGAATCGGCAAGGCAGCATTTTTGGCGCCCGATATCGTTACCTTGCCCGCAAGCGCAGTGCCGCCTTCGATCTGTAGCCTGTCCAAGGCGCACTAGCCTTGCTGTTGCTGCCATTCATCGGGCGTGTGCGCCCGAATCGACAACGCGTGAATCTCATTTCCTACCAGCGTACCGAGCGTCTGGTACACGAGCTGGTGTCGCGCCAGCAACGATTTGCCGTCGAATTCCCGGGCAACAATGACTGCTTCGAAGTGCGTATTGTCGCTGCTGGAAACCTTGACGACAGCATCGTCGAATCCGGCCTCAATCAGGCAGGTAATCTTAATTGGATCCATGGTGTGAGTTTCGGCAATTGGCCCCGGGGCGCGCAGTGTACCGAGAAACCACGGAGCTTCCCAACGCCACGCGCTGATTGTGTATCATAGCCGGCCCAAGTTGGGCCCAGATACGGAAAATCGATTGTAAGTCGATTCACGAAGATCCGAGACTCTACAAAAACTTAACTATGTCAGGCAATGCTCTCCTAGTAATTTCCGGCCTCGTACTCCTGATCGGAGGCGCAGACAGGTTCGTCCACGGTGCGGCCGCAGCGGCGCGCAATTTGGGCATTGCTCCTCTTTTAATCGGGCTGACCGTTGTTGCCTTTGCGACCTCCTCGCCCGAGATACTTGTGGCTGTTGTCGCATCCCTTCAGGGTGAGCCGCTGCTGGCATTCGGCAACGCGATCGGCTCAAACATCGTCAATATTGGCCTTGTATTGGGTTGCGTGGCGATCGTACGGCCGCTCAAACTGCGATCGGCAACGTTGCGTCGCGAAATGCCGGCGTTGCTCGCCGTCACCTTGCTGACGGTATCGTTGTTCCTCGACTCGTATCTGAGCCGCGTCGATGGTCTCGTCATGTTGACCGGCCTCGTCATCGTCATGATCTGGCTGGCGCGGCTGGGCATGCGTTCGGCGCCAGGCGACCCGATTAAAAAAGAATACGAAGCCGAGATACCGAAAGACGTCAGCATGCCCATGGCAATTTTCTGGTTGTTGTTTGGATTGGGCACATTGCTGATCGGCGCCTACCTGCTTGTCGACGGCGCGATGGCTGTTGC
>JADFKA010000098.1 GCA_022565135.1 Pseudomonadota bacterium | reverse complement strand
TCATCATGGTCGACGACGAGAATCGTGAAAACGAGGGTGACCTGCTGATGGCGGCCGAGAAGGTGCGCCCCGAGAATATCAACTACATGGCGACCCACGGTCGTGGGTTGATTTGCCTGACACTGTCGCGGGAACGGTGCGCGCAATTGCGCCTGCCGCTCATGGTGACCGAAACCGACCAGCGCCATGCGACGAATTTCACGATTTCTATCGAAGCGGCTGAAGGCATCACGACCGGCATATCGGCACATGATCGGGCCAGGACCATTCAGGCGGCGGTCGCAGCGTCGGCCAAACCCGAAGACCTGAGTCAGCCCGGACATATCTTTCCGGTCATGGCGCAACCCGGCGGCGTACTCACACGGGCCGGGCATACCGAGGCGGGCTGCGATCTGGCACGACTTGCAGGTTTTGAAGCGGCGGCCGTGATCGTTGAGATTCTGAACGAGGACGGCAGTATGGCCAGGCGTCCTGAACTCGAGAAATTCTCGCGGGAGCACCGGGTTCGCATCGGTACGATCGCCGACCTGATTCGCTATCGTCTCGACAAGGAGCGCAATGTCGAACGTATTGCCGAGCAGCCTGTAAGCACGGCACACGGAGAGTTCAGGATGATTTGTTACGACGATCGCGTCAATCGTGTCGTGCATCTCGCACTCGTCAAAGGCGATCTGAGCAAGACAGACAGCCCGCTTGTGCGCGTGCATTTACAGGACACATTGGGCGATGTCGTCGGCATCAGCAGTGGCTCGCTCGGTTGGCGGCTTGACGATGCAATTGAGCGTATTGCAAAAGAGGATGTCGGAGTCATCGTCCTGTTGCGGCAACGGGAATCATCACGTGACTTCATGGATGCTGTCGAAGGACTCGATCAGACGCGTGACGATCTGATTGATCGACGTAGCGGAGAGGCAGTTTTTCGCACCTACGGAGTCGGCGCGCAGATTCTGCGGGACCTCGGGCTCTCGAAAATCCGTGTATTATCAGCACCCAAACAAATGTACGCAATTTCGGGATTTGATCTTGAAATTACCGAATACGTCGAACATTAATACTGCGTTCGGGCCGCACTGATGGACAAAATAAAAACAACGGAAGGTGACCTCATCATTCGCGACGCACACTTCGGCATCGTTGCGGCGCGCTTCAATGATTTCATTGTCGAGTCATTGCTGAATGCCGCGGTGCGTTGCCTGAGACAGCACGGCGCCGCGGATGCGGACATCGAAATCATCCG
This sequence comes from Pseudomonadota bacterium, assembly GCA_022565135.1. Taxonomy (GTDB): domain Bacteria; phylum Pseudomonadota; class Gammaproteobacteria; order Steroidobacterales; family Woeseiaceae; genus UBA1847. The sequence goes on along the minus strand of JADFKA010000098.1, from coordinate 5,605 downwards.
TGTGCCGGGTGCGTTTGAAATGCCCGTTGCAGTCGACAAGCTGGCCGCAACGCGACGTTGCGACGGCATTATCGCGCTGGGAGCGGTAATTCGTGGCGCCACCCCTCATTTTGACTATGTTGCGGGCGAGTGTATTCGAGGCATAGCTGCGGCCGGTCAAAAGCACGGTATAGCCGTTGGTTTCGGTGTGCTGACCGTCGATACGATCGAACAGGCCATCGAGCGCGCCGGGACAAAAGCCGGTAACAAGGGCGAGGATGCAGCGCTTGCTGTCATCGAGATGGTTAACCTGCTGCGTCGCGTCGACTAGCGGCGCCGCCCGGAAAATTCATGAGTAAAGCCGCTTCGACAGGCGCACGAACGCGCGCCAGAGAACTCCTGTTGCAAGCGTTGTATCAGAAGCAATTGGCGGGTCATGACAGCGCCGAGCTGATCAGACAGTTTCATGAACAGGTGGCCTATGAACGCGTCGATCAGGAGTTCTTTGATGAGGCGCTGCCCGCGATTTGTAAATTTCAGGAGGCGCTGGAGAAAATAATCGATGCGTTAATCGACCGACCACTGGTACAACTCGACCCAGTCGAACGCGGTATCTTGCTCATCGGTGTGTATGAACTCGAAAACCGCGCCGATGTGCCCTTTCGTGTCGTCATCAACGAAGCCGTCAATCTCGCCAAGCGCTTCGGTGCGACCGATGGTTACAAGTACATCAACGCCTGTCTGGATGTTGCAGCTCAGTCCTTACGCAGCGCGGAAATTCAAGCGCAGGGCGGTGGATGAGTTTGCACTGATTCAGAAATACTTCGTCCGCCCGGACGAAGCTCGTGGTGTCATCACGGGTATTGGTGATGATGGTGCAATACTGCGAACCGATCCGGATCGTGACCTTGTCACGGTGATCGACACGCTGGTCGCTGGTGTTCATTTTCCCGACGATACCGATGCGTTCGATGTGGGTTTCAGAGCCGTGGCGGTAAACTTGTCCGACATCGCCGCAATGGGCGGACGGCCACGCTGGATGACGCTTGCGCTCACGCTGTCGGATGCAAACGAGAGCTGGATCGATCGTTTTGCCGAGGGCTTGCATGCTGCTGCGGCTGAGCACGATGTTGCACTCGTCGGCGGCGACATGACACATGGCCCGTGCGTTATCGTGAGCGTTCAAATGACGGGAGATGTCGCAGCGGGCTGCGCGGTAAGGCGCTCGGGCGCCAGGATCGGAGACACGATTTTCGTGACCGGAACAATGGGTGATGCGGCGGCCGGGCTCGACCTGATATTGTCCGGAACTCCCAACGATCAATTATCGGCCCGGTTTCTCCGGCCAACTGTGCGAGTCAATTTCGGTCAATCACTCGCGGCCTTCGCCAGCGCAGCAATCGATGTGTCGGACGGTCTGTTTGCGGACCTGCAAAAACTGCTGACCGCAAGCAGCGTTGGCGGAGTTATCGAGCTCGAACTTCTGCCGCTGTCGGCAGACCTGCAGTCGGCATTTGATGTTGCGGCGCAACGTCGTTTTGCGCTATCAGGCGGCGATGATTACGAATTGTGTTTCACGGCGCATGCCCGTGACGTGCCCGAAGCGAGCGACCTGCAGGTGACAGCAATCGGCACGGTTACGAGTGGCGCACAACTTGTCTGCCACGCCGATGGCAAGGTTGTGGATTTCGATGACAGCGGTTACCGCCATTTCCAGTGAGTGACCCCGACGACAGTCTGCTGCGACGGGTTCTAAGCGACCCGGTGCACTTGCTTGCATTCGGACTGGGTGCGGGCCTCGCGCCTGTGGCGCCCGGAACTGTGGGTTCGCTGCTGGGTGTCCTGCTGATGTGGCTGACTCTGGATCTGGGCCTGATCGTGCAGACAGGGATCGCGGTCGCACTGTTCGTGTCGGGCATTTGGATCTGTGGGGAGAGTTCGCGGCGGCTGGGCGTACACGATCATGGCGGCATTGTCTGGGATGAGATCTGCGGCATGTACGTCGCGCTTATGGCCGCCCCGCCCACGGTAGCCGCGTGGATACTCGGTTTTTTGCTGTTTCGGGCCTTTGATATTGTCAAACCGTGGCCGATTCGCGACTTGGATCACAGACTGGGTGGAGGTCTCGGAATTATGCTGGATGACCTTGTGGCCGCCCTGTATGCCGCTATTTTACTGGCTTTATACGGGTGGTTCATGACCTAACGCACGAGACAATATGGCCAGTCCAGTGAGTGATATCGAACGGCAGACCGACGTACTCCAGAAGATCGGCAAGTACGTCATTGTCAACAGAATCGGCAAGGGCAGTACGGGCATGGTCTACCTGTCCCACGATCCCTATTATCGCCGCGACGTCGCGATCAAGGTCTACAACATCGAGGAAGACGCCGATGCCGACCGCGCGAAGATCTCGCGCAAGATGTTCTTCAACGAAGCACACATGGTCGGCATGCTGCAGCATCCGAACATCATGCCGATTTATGACGCGGGCGAAGAAGACGGCAAGTACTACGTCGTTACCGAACATATTCAGGGCGCACGCACGCTCGCAGCGTATTGTCGGCCTGATAATCTGTTGCGCGTCGATGACGTCGTCGAAATCATCTACAAGTGTGCCAAGGCATTGCATTACGCGCATGGCCGCGGCGTGATTCACCGTGACATCAAGCCGAGCAACCTCATGCTCACAATTGACAACGATGTCCGCATCATCGACTTCGGTATTGCGATCGTCAACGACTCGGACGTATCGCGCATTGAGGGTATTGCCGGGTCACCGAGTTACATGTCACCGGAGCAGGTTCAGTCCGAGGAGCTGACACCGAGATCGGATCTTTATTCACTCGGTGCGGTCATGTACGAGCTGCTGACCGGCTATCGCCCTTTCCGGGCTGACAACCTGTCGAAGTTACTGCACCAGATTGTTTACGCGACGCCACCGCCAATACATACGTATCGCACCGATCTCCCCGAGGAGCTCGAGAATGTTGTTACGCAAGCAATGGTGAAGGAACCGGGCAAGCGATTGCAGAGCGGAGCGGCTATGGCCGCAGAATTGACGCGTGTCTACAAAGATCTGCGACAAAAATACAACCGCCTCGACAATCAGGAACATTTCGATGTCTTGCGGTCATTGACCTTCTTCCACGATTTTTCACATGCGGAAATCTGGGAGGTGCTCCGGGCATCGGTCTGGCACGAGTACAGAGACGGCGAGGACATCGTTCGCGAAGGTGAAATTGACGATCGTTTCTACATTATCGTTACGGGCGGAGTCACCGTTCAGACCACTGGCCGCAACATCGGCTCGCTGTCGAGTGGCGATTGTTTCGGCGAAACCAGCTATGTTCGTGGTGCCAAGCGCCAGGCATCGATCAGGGCGCGCGGCGCGGTGACGATCCTGCGTGTCAGTTCGTCGCTCATGGAGCAGGTGTCATCTGCCTGCCAATTGCGCTTCAACAAAGTATTCCTGCGTGCACTGATTACGCGACTGCAAGGTGCCGGCGGCGCCAATACCTAAAGCCCGCCACGGTTAGCGCACGGCCGGCAGTCCGGACATTCCTTGCCGAAATGGCTCGCTGCGCTGCGCTTTATTTTCGGCAAGGAACATCTCTCCCGCCGGCCTCATGACGATCGGCCTGCGGGCGATTGCCGCTAAACTCCGGAATACGTACAACCATCCGGGGATCCCAATGCGCTTACTCTTGGCGGCGCTCGTCAGCGCGATACTATGTTTTTCCTCACCTTTGCCCGCCAGCGAACTCGCCGACGACATCAAGCAAGACTACGACGCCTACCTCGCCGATCTCTTCGATCACCTGCATCGCAATCCTGAATTATCCCTCGCGGAATTTCGTACCGCGGAGCGCATGGCGAAAGAACTGCGCGAGGCGGGCTACGACGTCACAGAGCAGGTCGGGGGCACGGGTCTCGTTGCCATGATGGAAAATGGCAGCGGTCCGCTCGTTATGATGCGTGCAGACATGGACGGCCTGCCGATCGAAGAAAAGTCAGGCTTGCCAAATGCGTCAACGATTCAGCAGAGAGATCCGGTGACCGGCATTGTCGGACCGGTGATGCACGCCTGTGGTCATGACGTACACATGACCAGTCTGGTGGGATCGGCGCGGTACATGGCGCCTATCCACACCAGACCAAGGATCCGATCGTAATTGCCAGCCAGATCGTAATCGCATTGCAGACATTGGTTTCTCGCGAACTGGCGCCACGTGTTCCAGGTGTTGTCACAGTCGGCGCGTTTCACGCGGGTGCCAAGCACAACATTATTTCTGGCCAGGCACACCTGAAACTGACTGTCCGCAATACGAGCCCTGAGACTCGCGAGACGTCGTTGAGCGGTATCAAGCGGATCGCGGAGAATATCGGTCGTGCCGCTGGCCTGCCGGAGGGCAAGCTGCCCGAGGTCAGGTATGGCAATGAATCCGTTCCGCCGTTGCTCAATGATGTAAGGCTTATCGCACGCCTGCGTGCTGCCTGGACCGACGCGATGGGTAAAGATGCGGTTATCTCGAAACAGGAAACGGGCATGGGCGCCGAAGATTTTTCTTACTTCATGGTCAATCCGACGATCTCAAGCGTCTACTGGGATGTTGGCGGCACTCCTGTCGAGGAATTCGATCGTGCAGCAGCAGGCGGTCCACCTGTTGCCGGGCATCATTCTGCGTTATTTAAAATCGCGCCCGAACCATCGGTGCGAGCGGGCGTGGAGTCGACTGTTGTCGCTCTTCTCGAGCTAATGGGCGACTGACTACTCATCCTCTACCTCGAACGTTTCGAGTTGCTCGTCGCCGCCCGCGCTTTTCAAGAGGATCTCGATTTTTTGTTCGGCATCTTTGAGTGCTGCCTGGCAGCCTCGTGTGAGCTTGATGCCTGCTTCGAATTTCTGCATCGCTTGCTCGAGCGGTAAGTCGCCTGACTCGAGCTCTTCTACGAGTTGTTCGAGATCCGTGAGGGACTGTTCGAGGTTAATGGATTTTTTCGAGCTCATTGTGAATTTCCGTCACCGGCAGCGGCGCTACGCTACAGGGCTGACCATTGAGCGTCAATGCCCGGTAATGCGCTGTCTGTTCAGGTTGCAACCAGCGACACTGCGAGCAATGCTGCTTTCAATTCGTCATGCGTATCAAATCGCGCTTTCGCCCTGGAGTATTGCAGAAATATTACTCCAGAATCCGGTGCACTGAGCGATCATCCGCCATCAGGTCATCATGCAAGCGTTCGCAGTCAGTGATTTGTCCTAAGCTGTCGGCTTCTTGCGACAACGCATATTATATTTTTCGGGCGATGTTTTTCAATGCAGCAAATGCCGTATAATTAGTCGAACCAGGAGATGCTCTCATGTACTTGCACAAGATAATTTACAGGGCCGCCGTTTTCGGTGTCCTGATTTCCCTGGCAAGCACGGCGTATTCCGACGAGCATGATTCGCGCGACAACGACTTAGAACTCAGCTTGAGGACCAACGTTATGTTGGGAGATAGCTTGCCGGCGAACGATATTCTGGGCATCGGCGTAATCGGTCGTTATCACCTCACTAACGGATGGTTTGCCGGGGCCGCTATCGACGCGTACAAATACGACTATGAGAATGCGGCGCTATTCG
>JADFKA010000097.1 GCA_022565135.1 Pseudomonadota bacterium | reverse complement strand
ATCGCAGAACCACTCTGGCCATAGGGGATCCGGCTGGCTACCTGTTCGTTCGTCAACGGTTCGCCGGCAGGTCGAACCGGTGTTTTGTCGACGGCAACCAGACTCGTGTATTTGCTGACCAGATGATGAGTCAACGCGGTTGCCACGATGGCGGAGCGCGTTTCATCTGCGTCGGCGCCACGACGTGCATCGTCGAGTAAATCGGCTATGCGCGCTCGCGCCCAAAGCGCCGCAACACCCGAACTCTGCGCTTCGATCGCGAGCACCAGGTCACGCGACCATGAGCCACCGACAGAGTCCCCGCTTATGCGGACAACATCACCGCGCCGAAACGAACTCGACGCCCTGACTTTCACGGTAACCGGTTCGCCGAGATAAAGATCGGGGACTACGGTCGGGTAACTGTCTATAACATTACCGCTCGGCCACTGAATGTTGATATTGGTGATCTGTGGATGTTCAAGCTTGCGAAACAGCCGATCCATTTTTTCGCTGACCTCGTGCAACGCGCTGATGAGCGTAAACGTACCGCGGCCTGCCGCGGCGGCTTTGCGCATGAACCAGCTGTTGGGTGCCGACCCGATGCCAATGGTGAACAGCCGTGCATTATTGAGCTCAGTTTCGATGAGACTGAACAGGCCATCCTCGTTGCCGACCGCACCGTCGGTAATAAATATGATCTGCCGAAGATAGGACTTCGGCGCTGGCATGCGCAAAGCAGATTCCAGCGCCGGGTACATTTCAGTGCCGCCGTTCGCCTGCAATTGTTTTACAAACTTTCGCGCAACACCGATGTGTGCGGCATCGGCCGGCACACTGGCCCCGAAAAGTGCATGTGTGAATGAATTGAATTCGATGACATTGAAACGATCACCGGGACGCAGGCCGTCAATTGCGCGCCGCAACGCCTGTTTCGCTTGCCGCATCGATACGCCCTGCATCGAACCTGAGGTGTCGATAATAAATATCATCTCGCGCGGCAGCTGCGCACCTGGCACATCGTCGAGTTCGGGAGGCACGACCATAAGCAAGTAATACGGTTCGCCATTGATAGTTTCGGTGAATGCCATCGCTCGTGGTGACGACGACGGAACGGGTCGCCACAGAAGTTCGAAGTCGTGATCCATCGCTGCCCGGCGGCCGGCCATCGTGACGATGTAGCGGCCATCGGTTTCGCCAACATTGACCGGGTGATAACGGCTCGCAATGATCTCGAGCGGCATGCCCGCGTTGACGCTGACACGTAACGAAATCCTGTGGCCCCCGGATGCAGAAACCATCGGCGGCGAAATAAGCGATGCATCATCGACAAGTGACGTGTCCGGCGACCATCCGCTGCCGTGCCGGTGCGCTAGCGCCTGACCTGGAATGTAACGCGGCGTTAGCATCATCGGAAATCTGAGACTGAATGTACCTTCGTCATACTGCAGATCTTCGAGGTACTCAATTTCGACGATGACAGTCTCGCCAGGCGCGATATTGGCTACAGACGTCGTGAACAGATTTGCGCGTTGCTGCTCGACAAGGCTGGTCTTCTTGCCGGCTTGCTTCGCCTGCTCGTACTCTTTTCTTGCCTGATCTTTCTCGCGAATCTCGGCTTCGATCAAACGGTCGCCGATATAGAGACGCATGTAATCGACAGCAGCCTTGTCCGGCAACGGGAAAACGTACACGCCTTCCACCCACTCGCTGCCCGTGTTCTTGAACTCTTGCATCACCGACACGCGTGCGACGAGACCGTTGACCGTTATGTTGACGTCGGTGTTAAGCAGGGTCGCAATGACATAGCCCTGTTCCATGCGCATGAGAAGACTGCCCGCCTGCATTTCCCCGGGCGCTGGGCCGTTTGTAGCGGCCGTAACGGGTCGAGCCATGAGTATCGTCAAGAGCAATAAATGCCAGACCCAGACAGGCCGACGTTGCAAAAGAGTCGCGACTTTGTGTCGCCCCGATGCCTGTTTTACTCCTGAATGCCAGCAGCTGCGCCGGTATTGCGATTGCGGCTGCCTGCAAATCATTCGCGGTTTTGGTTGCTGCATCACGAGACTCCTTGTGGCTCGTGACCCATTGCAACAAACCAAAACGCCCGGCCGTGGACAACGGCATGGCAATGCACCGGCGTAATGTGGCAAATTATGGCGATATTCAAAGGAGCAGGCTGTGGCCAAACGCATTGCGATCGTCGAAGACGAAATTGCCATTCGAGACAACTACGTGGCCGCGTTTCAGCGCGAAGGCTATGTCGTCGATGCATACGCCGATCGTGACTCGGCGATGCAGGCCTTCGACGCTCGGCTTCCAGACCTCGTTGTGATCGACATCAATCTCAGGGATGACGTAGAAGGCGGCTTCGAGTTGTGCCGGGTGTTGCGATCGAGAGCGGCCGAGTTGCCAATTATTTTCCTGACAGCCAGAGACAGTGAATTCGATGCCGTTTCGGGATTGCGTCTCGGTGCTGATGATTACCTGACGAAAGACATCAGCTTGCCGCACTTGATGGCGCGAGTTGCCGCGCTGTTTCGGCGCCTCGATGCGCTACATAGACCACCGGCGATCGAGAACCGGATGCTGCGAGGAGATCTCGAGATCGATACGGATCGGATGACTGTGCTCTGGCAAGAACAAACCGTAGGCCTGACGCTAACCGAGTTCTGGCTTGTGCATGCAATGGCGCGTTATCCGGGTCACGTGAAGAATCGACAACAGTTGATGGACGCGGCGCAGGCTGTGCTCGACGACAACACGATTACGTCACATATCAAACGCATTCGTCGCAAGTTTGTCAGCATCGATCCCGCCTTCGATTCAATCGAAACTGTTTACGGCATGGGTTATCGCTGGCTGAGCGGCTAGCGGCTATCTCTCCACGATGAATCTCAAGCGGCAGTTACTCCTCGTCAGTCTGCTGACCCTCGTGCTGCCGTGGGCCGGATGTCAGTTCATTCGCGAAACCGAGTCGGCGTTACGGGAAGGCCAACAGCATTTGCTCGCAGGTACGGCACGCGCAATCGCGGATGCCCTCGCCCAATACCCGGAGGAATTTCCCCCCATCCACGTTGCCGATCATCTCTACGGCGACCAACTCTATGGCCATCACCTTAAGACGCGACCCGAAATCGATGGATACTTTGACGACTGGGCGTTAGCGCGCGATTCGCTGCGTTATATGCGCGGTGTCGACGGTCCTGTTCGTTTCGTAATTGGTCTCTATGATCAGACCGTGTACTTGTATGTTGATGTAGTTGACAAAAATGTCGTGTACGCCAGTGCAGCAACCATCGCGGTGGATGACGGCACTCGATTTGCCGATCGCGTCGGTCTGATTAATATAAGCCCGCCGTTTCTCGAAGAGACGCTGATGTTTGCAGCTGAAGCGCCTGGCCCGATTGTCACTTACATCAAGACCGCCTACGGTTTTGCGCCCGAACCGACGATACATGCGTACTGGCAGGACGGACCGCGTGGCTATCACCTTGAAGCCAGCATTCCTGCACGTTTGCTCGGTACGCATCTCGGCATCGTCGTCAACAACACCGCTGACGAAGTCCAGGCCTCTGTTCGCAGCGCCAGTTTTGCCGCCCGTACGCCGGGAGCATTCGTCAGCATGTCTCCCGAGTTGACGCGAATAGCTGCAAGTCTTGCGCAACCCGGTATGCGCCTGTTCGTCACTGACGCGTCGGGCTGGAGAATCGCCACAGCCGGCGACGTTTCGGTTGCGCCCACCGAGCGCCTGGGATTGGGGACGACCTGGCTGCGAATTGCGTATGACGCCCTCGTCGAATCCGGCCAGGATGCAGAACTGGCCGGCCCCAACGCCAGTGGTCGCGAGCAACAGGGATACATCGTGCAAGCCCTCGACGGCCGCGAATCTGTGAGCTGGTTTCGCAGTGCCGACAGCGGCAGGGCCGTGGTCGCTGTCGCCCAGCCTGTAATTGTCGACAACATAACCGTTGGCGTTGTTGTCTTGCAGCAGGGCACGGACGCGATCCTCAGCCTGACAAACCAGGGCCTTGCTCGATTAATGAATGTAACAGTGATCGCCACGCTACTCGTGGCGGCAGCACTACTTAGTTATGCGACATGGCTGTCGCGACGCATTCGACACTTAAGTCTCGCGGCAGAGTACGCACTCGAAAGTGACGACTTGCACAAGGCATTACCCAGTGCGCTGTCGAGCGACGAAATAGGTGACCTGTCGCGAAGTTTTTCGCATGTGCTGCATCAGCTTGGTGACTACAATGAATACCTGCGATCGTTAGCGTCAAAATTGTCTCATGAATTGCGCACGCCATTGGCGATCGTCACGTCGTCACTTGAAAATCTCGAGCATGAAGATCTAGGCGAAGCGTCCGCGACCTACGCGGCCAGGGCTAAAGGTGGCGCCGACCGATTGCGTCGAATCCTGACCGCGATGAGCGAGGCAAGCCGGGTTGAAGAGCTTATGCAGCACGCCGACACCGAAGACTTCGATCTTTGTGCAGTGCTTGAGTCTACGGTTGCCGCCTATCGCGATGTCTATCCCAATCGACAGTTCGTGTTTGAAACAGATCTTGACACGGGCCCGACTCAAGGGTCACCGGAGTTGCTGATTCAAATGCTCGACAAACTCGTCGACAATGCCGTGGACTTCAGCGATGACGGTGACACTGTCGCAATAGGCCTGCACTCCGACGAAGCCATGCTGCAATTGACGATCACAAACCCAGGACCACCGCTACCCGAACGCATGCGCACCCAGTTGTTCGATTCGTTGGTCTCTGTGCGTTCGGGCGACAATAAGCACCTCGGCCTTGGACTGTATATCGCCAAACTGATTGCCGAAGGTCATGGCGGCACAATCAATGCGACAAACACCGATGACGGCGTTACGTTATTAGTGGCGTTGCCTCGCAAGTACGCCAACTGAATATAATTGTCAACTTATCTAATCCAGATCGCCGATATTCTTCTTGATATCTTCCTCTAACCCCTATGGGTAAGAACTAGTCGGGAAACTCGATACCAAGTTCGGCCGCGAATTGCTGCATGCGCGGGTCATCATGCATCGATTTCGTTTGCGGGAACCACGTCACCAGCCACGGGAACCAGGGTATTTTCTCGTCTCTGGCGGACTGCATCCATTTCATCGTCTCTTCACGATCCTCGAGTCCGCCGTAGATAAGGGATAACGTGAAAGGGTTGTTTTCTTTTTTATTAATGAAATCGAGCACAGCCGCTGCATCTTCGTCGCGACCGGCAGTGGCGAGAGTCGCAGCGAAGGCGAATCCCCAGAAGCGATTGTTGCGCAGGTGTTCGTGCGCCTCAATCGCCTCGTCGACCCGGCCCATGTCCAGGTAAGTTTGTCCAAGCGCAAGCCAGGCGACAGAATAGTTCGGATTCAGGCCGAGCGTGATCTGCGCTTCTGCAATCGCTTTTTCATACATACCCGCATCGCGATACTGATCTGCGAGCCAAGCCGTATAAAAAGGGGACAGCGGGTTGAGTTCCTTCGTGTACTCGCCGTATTCGATCGCTTCCTCGTCTCTCAGCAACAACTCCAGCAGCCATGCGTAATGATAGTGCGCGTCGACGAGGCTCGGGTTGAGTTCAAGGGCGCGCAAGAAGGCCTCTTCACCGCCCGCAAAATCCCACTCGTAATAGATCTTGTACATGCCGACAGCAAGGTATGCCTCCGCGAGATCGGAATCGTATTCAAGCGCGCGCTGCGCTGCTTCTTTCGCACGTGGATAAGCGCCGGCGACCGGGTACGGGCTATGACCGAGTTGCGAGTAACCGATCGCGAGGCCTGCGTAGGCCAGCGCGCTCGTGGGGTCGTTCTCGACCGCCTCCGTAAATATCTCGATCGCACGCCGGTAACCTCGCGGCGAGCCCTTATGCAGCTGAAACATGCCTTTCAGGTATGCCTCATAGGTGGCCGAATCAGGTCCATCGGTCACAGCAAGCTGCCGTTTTTCATCGGCCGTCAACTGCACCTTCACTTCGCGAGCGACGGCGCTGGCAACCTCATTCTGCATTGATATCAAGCCATCGAACTCGCGAGTGAAGCTCTCGGTCCACAATAGTTGCTCGGTCTGGGCGTCAACGAGTGTCACGTTGACACGAACCTGGTCGCCTTCTCGCATGACCGAGCCCGAGAGTATCTTGTCGACGCCCAGCATCTCGCGAATATCCGCAAGCGACATATCCCCAGTGACACGTCGCGACGAAAAACGCGAGGTGACCCTGAACCGGGTGATTCGTGACAACGTCGTTATCAACGCGGCATGCAGACCAGCAGACAGGAATTCCTGGTCGGTGTCTCCTGACAGATTCTCGAGCGGCAGCACGGCTATTGCTGTAGCAAGATCGGCCGCCGCATACCAGGGTCCGGCGCCTCGTAGCGGCCCCTGTCGAATCTCGTTGATGCTGCTGCCTACGAAGATCACGGCGACCATAGCGAGCGCAATCAGGATGATGTAGTCAGAATTGCGAAGACTGAGATCCGCAGCGTCGTCGGCGCCTGCTGGCAGCGTGCGCACAATGCCTTCTGCCGTGATGTCGTATCGCCAGCCAAATATGAGGGCGAGCGGAAAACCGGCTATACCGGCCAGCCATATGTACTGCAACGCGGTATCCGGTATGCCGAAAGACTGGAATGCCAGCGCAATGACTTCCAACAGGACCCACATGCCGACGATGTAGATCGCGGCGGTTCTGAAAACACGGCGGCGCCGCATTTCTCGCACGATTTGTCCCAGTCCAGGCATAAAAGACTCTCCAGCTTATTATTTTAGCTGAAAATCCGCTCGCCGCATCAGACACCAAGATACGCGGCGATGCCCATGGCCGCTTCACGGCCTTCGAAGACGGCCGTGACGACGAGGTCCGAACCACGC
>JADFKA010000096.1 GCA_022565135.1 Pseudomonadota bacterium | reverse complement strand
AAACTGTAGGAGCTCGCTCCCGTCAAGCGGGATCGAGACATGCGGGCGAGGAATATGCCGTTCGCAGTGCTGCATTGTTCCGCAGCCGCCCCGCCCGCATGCCCCGATCACGTTTGAAGGCGGCAGGCTCCGTTATTGCGTAACCAGGTAGGGATCGGTGATGCCGAGGTCGGCGAGTTTCTTGACCAGCACATCGTATTGCACGATGCCGTCAATAGGGCCAAGGCGTACGCGGTACAGGGCCCGGTTAGTGGCAGCGGCGTCCTCGACAATAAACGCGCTGCCGAAGCGGCTCAGTAGCATGAGCTGCCGTTCGGCATTGGCGCGATCGCCAAATGCGCCGACCTGCACATATATGCCGGTTGCGGGCTCTGTTGCCGTTGCGGGCGGCTCGGGCTGCCGGACCGACATCTGCCGTGTCGGACGATCGCCGGGCGGCTCGTCAAAGCTGATGGCCTCGATTTCAACGAAGCTCGTACCATCGCGAACCATATCGAGCTTGAGCGCTGCGACATATGACAGGTCGATGATGCGATTGTTGACGAATGGCCCGCGATCATTGACACGCACGATCACGCTCCTGTTATTGCGCAAGTTGCGTACGCGGACATAGGTTGGCAACGGCAACGTCTTATGCGCTGCTGACATTGCGTACATGTCGTAGGGTTCGCGGTTGGCCGTCAGATTGCCGTGAAATTTTTTGCCATACCACGAGGCGACGCCACGCTCTTTGTAACCGCTACTGCTGGCCATAACGGTATAGCGCTTGCCAAATATTTCGTAGTCCGGGCCGTTGCCGTAGCGGCTTCTGAGTTCGGGCCTTGGCACAGCATCTCCGGGGAGAGCTATTGGACCGCTACCCCGGCCGGGAGGGCCATCTTTGACCCGGCCTGAGCCGCAACTTGCGAGCATCAAAAATATGAGCAACGCCGACAGGTATCTAGCGGCGCTACGAAGTGCCATGGCCAATCTCCAACGCGATTTCCCGGCCGAGCTGATGCACGGCAAGCGCATACATGACGCTGCGGTTGTAGCGGGTGATAACAAAAAAGTTGTGAAAGCCAACCCAGTGCTCGGTGCCACGATCGCCCTCGAGAGTGATTAACTGGCTTTCACTGTTATTGGGCAAATCGGTCACAAACAATACGCCCAGTTTGCTCAGCGAGCTGACTGTCTCCGCGGGCGTCAGCGTGTTGTCAGGCAATGGGCCGCGCCAACGACTACTCAAAGTCGCCTGCGACGTAATCTCTTCGCCGGCATTCCAGCCGTGCGCGACGAAGTAGTTTGCGACGCTGCCTGCAACATCGGCCCAGTTATTCCAGATGTCTCGTCTGCCGTCGCCCGTGAAATCTACTGCGTAGGCTCGGTAACTCGACGGCATAAACTGCGGACGACCCATTGCGCCCGCATAAGAGCCGAATACAGCGGTCGCCTGCATGCCTTCCTCGCGCACAAGCAACAGGAATTCTTCGAGTTCGCGACGAAAAAAAGTTTTGCGTGGCGGGTAATTGAACGCAAGCGTAGTCAGCGCATCAAGGACGCGATGGCTGCCGGTGATACGACCAAAATAGGTTTCGACACCGATGATGGCGACCAGGATTTCGGCGGGTACCCCGGTGCTTTGACTGATGTCATCGAGCGTGTCGCGATTTTCTTGCCAGAAATCGGCCCCTGCTCGAACACGTTCCCGAGTCAGGAAAATCAGCCGGTATTCGGCCCAGCTCAGTGTCTTTTCAGCCGGCTTGCTGATCTGCTCGATAATTGACTGTTTGATCTGTGCCTGGCCGAGGATGTCGCGAAGCTCTGCGCGGTCATAGTCGTGTTGCTGTGCCATCGATTCGATAAACGCCTTGACGTCGGCGCGCTCGACATCGACGGCGATACTTGGCGAGCAAGACAAGCCGAAAACAGCAATACTTGCGAGGAATCGGGCAATCATCAGTGCGGTAGCAGTTTCCGGTGCGATTGAATTGACATCAGAATACCGAAACCCGCCATCAGCGTCACCATCGATGTTCCGCCGAAGCTGACCAGTGGCAACGGGATGCCGACAACCGGGATGAGTCCGGTCACCATCGCCGTATTAACGAACACATAGACAAAAAACGTCAGGCTGATAGAGCCTGCAAGCAGGCGCGAATAAGTATCGGGCGCCTGAACCGCAATGTAGAGGCCACGCCCGACGACAAACACGTACAGACAGAGCAGCGATAGTACGCCCAGCAGACCCAGTTCCTCACCCAATACGGCAAAAATGAAATCGGTATCGCGCTCCGGCAAAAATTGGAGATGTGCCTGTGAACCATTGGTCCAGCCTTTGCCGAACAAGCCGCCCGAGCCGATCGCAATTTTTGATTGAATGATATTGTAGCCAGCGCCCAGCGGATCACTATTTGGATCGAAAAGCGTGAGGACGCGCTGCTTCTGGTAATCTTCCATGAATTTCCACAGCAACAGCGCACCCGGTACTGCCAGGGCAGCCAGGGCGACCATGAGCCTGATCGACAGCCCGGCAAGAATAATTACGATCAAACCCGATGCGGCGATTAGCAGCGCGGTACCCAGATCGGGTTGTCTCGCGATCAACAGCGTGGGCGCCGCAATGATGACGGCGAGCAACAGCAATGCTCCGGCTCGTGGCGGAATTTGGCGATCGTGCAGATACCACGCGGCCATCATAGGCACTGCGAGTTTCATGATCTCTGATGGCTGAAAACGAATGCCCAAGTTGAGCCAGCGTTTTGCGCCCTGACCTACTTCGCCCGTGGTCAGGACGAGAATTAGCAGGACGAGGCCTGCAAGGAAACACCAGGGAGTCCAGCGGCGCAAGAAATCAGGCGACAGTTGTGCAACGACGAACATGGTGGCGAGCGCAGCGCCGAGTCTGGCGACTTGGCTGAGCCATAGGCGCATGTCTTCGCCGACTGCGCTGAATAAGACCACCAGTCCCAGTGCGCTGATCAACAACACGCCGCCGAGCAAGGGACCATCGATATTGAGGCGACGCAGCACATGCACAAAATCACCATAAGGCTCCGCCTTACTCGAAATCAGCCGGTGAGTATCACTGAGTCGCATTGCTGCCGTAGCCGAGGTATGCATCCATAATCTTGCGTGCGATGGGTGCCGCCACACGACTGCCACTCGAACCGTTCTCAACAATGACGGCAACAGCGATGCGTGGGTTGTCAACCGGTGCGAAGGCGATGAACAGGGCGTGATCGCGTAAGCGTTCGTCGATCTCTTCCTCGTCGTACTCCTCGTCCTGCGCGATAGAGATAACCTGGGAGGTGCCGCTCTTGCCGGCCATTTCATAGGCAGCATTCAGACCCGCCTGGCGTGCTGTACCCCGAAGTCCTTGCATAACCTCATGCATGGCATCAATGACGATGTCCCAGTGGTCTTCGTTTTTCAGCACGACATCATCAAGTGGTGTGGGGGAAATCATTGTGCGCTGCCCCGTCAAAGTATCCTCGATGGCGGCGACGAGGTGCGGCTGATAACGGATACCGCGTGTCGCGACAGCCGCAACCGCGTTCGCGAGTTGCAACGGAGTCGCGAGCATGTACCCCTGGCCGATCGAGGCGATAACGGTCTCGCCATGATACCAGCGTTGATCTTCGGGATGGCGAAACGCATTGCGTTTCCATTCACGTGATGGCACCAGACCCTGGTGCTCGCCGCCAATATCAAGGCCCGACACTCGGCCGAGGCCAAATCGATCGAGGTAGTCGTGTATGTTGTCGATGCCGATTTTGACACTGAGTTCATAGAAATAGACGTCGCACGACTGTGAGATAGCCGTGTGCAGATCGACCACGCCATGCCCTTCGGGCTTCCAGTCTCGATAACGATGCGTTGTGTTTGGCAGCATGAAATAGCCGCGACACAAGATTGTGTGTTTGAGGTTGGTCGCGCCGGTCTCCAGCGCAGCAACCGCGAGCATCGGCTTGATCGTCGAGCCGGGTGGATAAGTGCCGCGAACCGCCCGGTTGAAAAGCGGCTGCTCGAGATCGTTTTTCAAGACCGCAAATTCCGATGTGCTCATGCCCACGGCGAACAAATTAGGATCAAATGACGGCGCACTGACGAGCGCCAGGATCTCTCCCGACCAGGGATCGAGGGCGACAACTGCACCACGTTTACCTTGCAACGCCTCGGTGGCCAGCACTTGCAAGTCGAGATCCAGGCTCAGGTATACATTGGCGCCTGGGTTTGGGATTTCATTCGGCGGCAATGATTCGAACAGATCGGCCAATTCAGAGGGCAATTGTCGCCCGAGCGCATTTGTCACGATGTTTCGGTAGCCGACATCACCATGCAGGTTGGATTCAAAACTGTTTTCGACGCCCGTCTTACCCGTATGTGCGGTGCCGGCATAATTCGATGCATCGAGCCTTGCAAGGTCGTTTTTCGAAAGTGCCCCGACATAACCGATGGCGTGCGCCACTGCGGCCCCATGGGGATAATGTCGAACCAGGCGCGGCCGGAAATCAACTCCCGGAAATCGGGGCCGTTGAATTGCGAAATTTGCGATTTCCTCGTCGCTCAGACGAAGATTGAGCGTCACGGGTTTGAAGCGTGGGCCACTTTCACTCAAGTCCTTGAGACGGGGAATGTCCTCAGCTTCGATTAGCCCGAGCAAGGCCAGCCGTCGCAAGGTGTTGTCGAGATCATCAACCTGTTCGGGAATCAGTTCGAGCTGGTAGGCGGGCAGATTCTCTGCGAGTACTCGACCCTTGCGGTCAAAAATGAGGCCGCGAATCGGGGGCACGGCTTCGATGCGATACAGGTTGCCCTGCGATTGCGCCGCGAAGTCTTCATAGTTAAAAACTTGCAGCTGCACCAGTCGTGCAATGACAACGCCGAGCAAGAGGATGCCGATCGTAGACGTCAGGGCGACGCGGCCGATGAACAGTCGTCGCTCGGAATGGTGATCCTTGATCGGGGATAATAAATCCACCTTATATTCCTATTTCAGGTGCTCGCCGCATCGATATCACATCGACAGAGCACTAACGCACCATTTGCATCTGCATGCGCACGCCGGATAGCAACATTGAGACAGCGGGCCAAATGATGGTGCCGCCGATTACCGGTGCCCAGTAGTGGATCGGCGACGCAGACAGGTGAGCAACACCGTTAATCCAGAACAAGACAAACTGGTACAGCGCAAGTATTGCGAATACCGTTGCAGTGAGCTGGGACATTGGAAAAACGCGCATCAACAGGTGAAATCTGACCGTGACAAAAACGATAAAACACAGGGCCAGGGCGTGCTGCCCAAGGATCGCACCTTGCGCGACATCGAGTACCAGGCCGACCATCCAGGCTGAGCCGACACTCCAGCGGCGCGGCAACATCATCGCCCAATAAATGAGTGTCAGGGCAACCCAGTCCGGGCGAAAGAGCGACGCCCAGTCCGGATGTGGGACGATCGTGAGCATCAATGCCAGGACGATCGACACGATTACCGGCAGACGGCGCGACTCGGAGTTCCTAATCATCCGCTGCGCCCGTTTCACTATCGGCATCGACAGCCGTCGCATTTGTAGCGGACCAGATAAGCATGACCTCGCGGACCTGATCGAGAGCTGACGACGGTACCGCCGTGACATCAGCAAACGGCTGCTGTGGAATGCGATTGACCGTAGTGACGACAGCAACAGGATATCCGGCCGGAAATGCGCCACCGAGGCCCGACGTTACCAGCAGGTCGCCTGGCGCAATGTCGGCATTATTGGGCAGGAATGGCAAATCGAGCCGATCAAATTCACCGGTGCCGATTGCGATCGTGCGCAAACCGTTGCGACTTACCTCCACGGGCAGGGCGTGACTCGGATCGCTGATCAGGATCGCCTGTGAGGTTGCCAAACCCGTCTTTATGACCTGGCCGACGACTCCATCGGCGTCGATGATGGACTGGCCATCGTAAACTCCGTCGCGTTTGCCGATATCGATGACAAGACTATGGCGGTATGGATTTGCATCAACGGCCATAATTTTGGCGACGCGAATTTCATCGCGTTCATGCGGACGCGCCTCTAGCAGGGCACGCAGGCGAGCGTTTTCAGCTTCGAGGGCCGTGAGTCGTTGCAGTCGGCCATTCGTCAGCAAGCGCTCTGTCTTCAGAAGGTTGACCTCGAGCTGCAGGTCACCGCGATTTGCGGTGCTGTCGCGAACCCAATGCCAGAACCTGAACGGAGCGTCCACGACGACCTGAATCGGGTAGACGACAACACCGATGGTTCGCTGCACGGTATCCATATAGTTTTGCCGATGATCGAGCACCATCAGCACAATACTCAGTGACATCAGGACCAGGACTCGAATACCAAGAGCGGGGCCACGGGCCGGATTGCTCTTATGGGTTTGGAAAGTGACCATCGGGCTGTAGTGTCCGCAAATCCTCAGTCCGGTCCGATTTCTGGCTTACTCCAGCCCGAACACTGCGGGCCCATGCTCATCGATGAGTTCTATGACCCGGCCGCCGCCACGAGCAACGCAGGTCATCGGATCGTCGGCGATGACGACTGGGAGCCCCGTTTCTTCCATGAGTAGCTTGTCGATTTCTCGGAGCAACGCGCCGCCGCCGGTGAGTACGATGCCGCGCTCAGCGACATCGGCACCCAGTTCGGGTGGCGTCTGCTCTAGCGCTTCTTTGACGGCGCCAACGATGCCCTGCAGCGGTTCCTGCAGGGCCTCGAGAATTTCATTGCTGTTCAGGGTAAAACTGCGGGGCACGCCTTCGGACAGGTTGCGCCCCTTAACCGAAATTTCGAGCACTTCATGTCCAGGAAACGCCGAACCGATTTCGTGTTTGATGCGCTCAGCCGTAGCTTCACCGATCAGGATGCCGTAATTGCGCCTGACGTAGCTGGTGATCGCCTCGTCGAAACGGTCGCCACCGATCCT
>JADFKA010000095.1 GCA_022565135.1 Pseudomonadota bacterium | reverse complement strand
ATGTGGCCAGGGTCGTTCTGTTTCTTGCCAGTGATGATGCTGTATTCGTCAGCGGCACTGGCATTGTCGTTGACGGTGGGCGTAGCAGCTCCTGACTGCGTATGCATGCGGTTCTCGACGATCTGATCACGTTGCTCCATTTGGAGCGCATCGAGGACAATATTTTCCGCGGTGATAGCCGTGATATCGGTAGCGCACAGGTATTTGGCGGGCAGGTAGTCGGCCAGGCGCTGTCGGCGGCCCAGCACACGGTCGACGGTCGTGTTGCGCACTCATTGCACGCGTATTTTCTGCGCCGCGGCGACATGACTGCACCGATCATTTACGAGGTCGATCGTGCCAGAGACGGCGGCAGCTTTTCCAATCGCCGCGTCGTTGCAATCCAGCACGGCAGGCCGATATTCAACCTGGCCGCGTCATTTCAGAATCCTGAAGCAGGCATCGAGCACCAGGCAGTCATGCCGAATGTTCCTGATCCAGAGAGCCTCCGGGACATCATTGACGTCGAAGGGGATATGCTTGAAAAAATGCCGGCAAAGCTACGTCGCCATATGACCGACAAGCGGCCATTCGTGGTTCGCCCGGTGCCGCAACCGGACGCTGCGGACAGCATGCCGCCCGTCAGATGCGTCTGGCTTCGGACTGTCGACGAATTGCCCAGGGAGCTGGCGCTGCACCAAAACCTGCTTGCCTATGTGTCCGACTATGAATTGCTGGGCGTCAGCACCTTGCCGCATGATCTGCCGTTCGGGCAAGGCGCAATTATCATGGCGAGCCTTGATCATGCGCTGTGGTTCCATCGCGAATTCCGGATCGACCGCTGGTTGCTTTATTCGATGGACAGTCCGAATGCCTCCGGCGCGCGGGGATTCTCTCGAGGTCAACTGTTTAGCGAGGACGGCAGTCTTGTCGCATCGACGGCGCAGGAGGGTCTCGTTCGAGTCGTGGAGCCGGGGAGCAAGTGGCATCGCTCGGATCCACGCACGCAGGCCTAGCCCGAACTATTCATGAATAGTTCGGGCTAGCGTTCAGGTAATCGCTTTGCCCTGGGCCGCAACAGCGGCGGTTGCTTTTGCTATAGCTTCTGGATCGCCCAGGAATTCATGCGCTACAGCGTTCAAGTCGGCATCAAGCGTGTAGGCCAGCGGGATGCCTGTCGGAATATTGAAACCCGTGATTGCCTTATCCGACACCTTGTCGAGCATCTTCACCAGCGCACGCAGGCTATTGCCATGTGCAGCGATCAGCACGTTTTTGCCGGCGCGCAATTCGGGGGCGATCCTGTCAAACCAGCACGGCAGTACGCGCTCAAGCGTCATTGCGAGTGATTCTGTTGACGGCAGGTTTTCAATTCCTGCATAGCGTGCGTCGTGAGACGGATGTCGATCATCATCATCATCAAGGTCGGGCGGCGGAATGTCGTAGCTGCGGCGCCATATGTGCACCTGCTCTTCACCGTATTTTGCCGCGGTCTCGGCCTTGTTCAGGCCTTGCAGAGCACCGTAGTGGCGTTCATTCAGACGCCAGTCACGGACGACCGGAATCCATACGCGGTCCAGTTCGTCGAGCATCAACCAGAGCGTACGAATCGCGCGCTTAAGAACTGACGTAAACGCGATATCAAAATCATAGTCGAGTTCTTTCAACAGGCGCCCGGCGTCCACCGCTTCCTGAATGCCCTGCTCGGTCAGGTCGACATCGGTCCAACCCGTAAACAGGTTCTTGCGGTTCCAGTCACTCTGGCCGTGGCGAACGAGTAAGAGCTTACCCGTCATAGGTGCTCCACATGTCTATGGCAATAAAGGAAAACGATGGATCAGCCCGATATCAAATTACGCAGTTCCTGCGCGGCGACCGACAGAGTAGCAAAATCAATCTGGCCTCGTAGCTGCATGTCGTCGACCATACTCTTGAAGCGCTCGACTTTAGCGTCGTGTTGCTGCAGCCATTTCTCGACGGCCTTGTGCAGGTCCCGGTTGCCGCGCTTGCGCAGGAACTTCGAGGCAAGGTCACGCCGGATTCCGTAAAACTCCTCGCGAAGGTTGCTGCGCGCGATAGCTTGCCAGCGGCCCTTTACCTTCAGTTCCTCGGCACCGACATGTAGCCAGAACAGGCCGAGCTGGTCATTGAACGCTGAATAGAGTGTTGCGGTCTCGATTACATCGCGTTTGTGTATAGCGGCAAGATCCGCAATGTCGAGCGCCGCACGCGTCAACAACAATGCAGACATTCGGTTTGCGAGTTTCTCGTCCACTCCCATTTGGATGAATTCGGCGGCGGCTTTTTGATGCCGCAATCGGGCATTGGTCGACATCATGGCAGCAGTGCGCTTGTAGACCGCTGTCATACCTTGCTGCAGGTGATCGACAGTGGGCTCAATTTCGAGATTGTCGCCGTACCGCTCAATAAGCCAATAGCAGACATGGCGCAATGTGCGGCTGACTTCGAACATCATCGACATCTGCGCTGACGCCGGGATCTTGTTATCCAGTGACTCGATCGTTTTAAACAGCCCTCTAGCGCGACAAATTTGCCGCGCGACCCTATATGCCCGCGCAACCGTTACAATATCTGCGCCCGTGTCGTCCTGTACGCGCTTGACGAATGCGGGCCCCATGCGATTGACAAGATCATTGGCGATGAGTGTTGCCAATATCTGCCGGCTCAGGCGGTGGCCCGGCAGCTGCTCGCTAAAGCGTCGACGCAATACTGCGGGGAAATAGCGCAGCGGGTCGACCACCAGAAAGTCCACAAGCGTCTCGCCCGAGGCGATCAACCCGTTGTACAAGTCGATTTTTGCGTAGCTCAGGACGACGGCCAGCTCGGGTCGCGTAAATCCTTGTTTGTGAGCACGACGGTCGTCAATCTCGGTTTCATCGGGAAGGTACTCGAGGGCACGATTCAGGAGTCCGGTCCTCTCAAGATTACTAATGAGTTGCGCGATTTCATCGATGCGCTCGACCGAGCGGATCTCACTCATGCTGATGGATTGTGTTTGCCGATAATTGTTGCGCAGAACCAGTTCGGCAACATCATCGGTCATTGTGACCAGCAGCTCGTTGCGTTTTTTGCGAGACATGCCTTTTTGCTTGGCGACATCGCTCAACAGGATCTTGATATTGACTTCACGATCCGAACTGTCGACGCCGCCGGAGTTGTCAATGAAGTCGGTATTGATTCGTCCGCCGGCCAGGCTGAACTCGATGCGCGCGAGCTGTGTGAGGCCCAGGTTGCCGCCTTCGCCGACCACGTTGCAACGCAGATCGCATGCATCGACACGGACAGCGTCATTGCTGCGATCGCCAACGTCCACATGGCTTTCATTGCTCGCTTTGACATAGGTGCCGATGCCAGCGTTCCACATCAGATCAACACGCATCTTCAATATCGCGCGAATCAATTCGTTCGGCTGCATCGATGTTGCGTCGGTATCCAAAAGCTTGCGAACTTCGGTACTCAGCCGAATCGTCTTGGCCTGTCGCAAAAAGACTCCACCGCCCTTGGAGATCAGGTTGTCGTCATAGTCGGACCAAGCCGAGCGTGGCATTTTGAACAGTCGTTGACGTTCCCGAAAACTCGATGGCATGTCCGGATCCGGGTCGAGAAAGATGTGTTGATGATTAAATGCTGCGACGAGCTTGATCTTGCGTGACAGCAACATGCCGTTGCCGAACACATCGCCGCTCATGTCGCCGATTCCGGCAACCGTGAACGGATCTTTTTGCACATTCAGGCCTTGCTCGCGGAAGTGCCGTTTTACCGCCTCCCACGCACCACGCGCCGTGATGCCCATTTTCTTGTGGTCATAGCCGGCCGATCCACCCGATGCGAACGCATCATCGAGCCAGAAGTTGTAGCTGGCGGCGATTTCATTCGCGAGGTCAGAGAATGCTGCGGTGCCCTTATCCGCCGCGACCACGAGATACGGATCATCGCCATCGCGCCGTACGATACCGGCTGGTGTCACGACCTTGCCGTCCACGACATTGTCCGTGATATCGAGAAGACCCGAGATAAACGTCTTGTAACACTCGATACCATTGGCGAGAATCGCGTCGCGGTCGCCATGCGGCGCCCGCTTCGGGAAAAATCCGCCCTTCGCCCCGGTCGGCACAATGACCGTGTTCTTCACGACTTGCGCCTTCATCAGGCCAAGGACTTCGGTACGGAAGTCCTCGCGACGGTCCGACCATCGCAGCCCGCCCCTCGCAACGTCGCCGGCACGCAGGTGTATGCCTTCAACTTCGGGCGAGTACACAAAAATCTCGAACTTCGGTTTAGGCAACGGTACCTCGCGGAGTTGCGTGGGATCGAGTTTGATCGAGATGTATGGCTTCGGCTTACCATCTTCGCCGGTCAAGAAATAGTTGCTTCTGAGCGTTGCGTTAACGGCACCCGAGAACGCTGTCAGGATTCGGTCTTCGTCTACATTTTTGGCTTTTTCGACGGCACGCTGGACGATTGGCAGCAGCGCTTTGAGCTCGCGTCTGCGCTTCGCCGGTGTGAGTTTGGGGTCGAATTGCAATTCGAATTGTTGCACCAGCAAGCGCGTAAATTTTGCATGACTGATGAGCACGTCTTCCATATACGCCTGGCTGAATGGAATGCCCAACTGCTGCAAATATTTTGCGTAGCAGCGCAACAGCGCTGTCTGGCGCCAATCCAGTCTCGCGCTGAGAATAAGCCGATTCAGGCCGTCGTTTTCGACTCGACCGGCGAGCATCTCACTGAAGCAGTCTTCAAAGCATGTTGCTACTTCTGCCATCTCAAATTCGACACCGCTCTCATGACGCAGGTGAAAATCCTGAATCCAGAACGTCTCGCCAGTCTGCAAGTGCAGCTCATAAGGTCGTTCCGTGTAGACGTCGACACCCATATCCTCGAGCAAAGGCAGCGCCTCGGAAAGGGCAAGAGGTTCGTCGATGCTGTAAATCGTGAAATACATGTGGCCGGGCAAGCTGCCTTCGCGTTTGTACAAGTCGACAGACCGGGCGCTCTGGTTCGCCACCATTTCTTCAATGCGTTCGATGTCGCTGCAGGCCTCTCGCGGGCTGACGTCGCCCTGGTAGCCGAGCGGAAACACATCGCGATACTTGCGAAACAACTTGGGCCCGTCCTCGATGCCGAACGTTTCATCCAGCTGATCGCGCAATTTGTCAGCCCAGGTGATGACGACGTCGGCGATCGACTCTTCAATTTTTTGAATGCTGATATGCGGACGAGCGCCGGACGGCGTGCGTACGACGATATGCACGCGGGCGAGTGCGGAATCCGATATTTGTACGCTTGAATCAACCGATGATCCGCCAAAGGCCTCCTTAAGGATGCCTTCTATCTTGCGCCGCACCACTGTCGTGTATTTTTCCCTCGGTACATAGACGAGGCAAGAGAAAAATCGGCGAAATGCGTCGCGTCGCAGGAAGAACGCGACGCGTTGTCGGTCCTGAAGATTCAAAATACCGATCGTCGTTCGAGTGAGATCCTGCACGCTACTGTGAAACAACTCATCGCGCGGATACGTGTTGAGAATGTGCATTAACGCTTTGCCGCTGTGGCCGAGAGGTTCGATGTGGGCGCGTTCGAATATCCTGTCGATCTTGTGACGAAGCAATGGAATATTGCGCGGTGCCTCGCTGTAAGCGGCGGATGCGAACAAGCCGATGAATCGTCGTTCGCCACTTACATTGCCGTCTTCGTCGTAGACCTTAATGCCGACGTAGTCCAGATAGGCGTTGCGGTGAATGGTCGAACGCGAGTTGGCCTTGGTGAGAATGAGCCAGTCTTTTGAGCGAGCGAGCCGACGCATAGTCACGGTGAGTTCGATCATGGTTACGCCGCGCTCCTTACGCGACAACAGTCCCAACCCGCTATTTTCGACAGACTTCAGATAAACTTTTTTGCCGCGCCGGGAGACCTTGTATTCGCGATAACCGAGGAACGTGAAGTGATCGTCGGCGAGCCAGCGCAGAAATGCTCTGCTTTCGCTGCGCAGTTCCTCGTCGACTCGAATTGGCCCGCGGTCCAGCAATTTATCCGTCGCGATCATTTCTGCGCGCATTTTCCCCCAGTCACGCACAGCAACCTTGATGTCAGACAACACCTTTCGAATTTCCTGCTCAAGCAGGTTTAACTGTTTCGAATCGGTTTCCCGGTCGATCGCGAGTCGAACGAACGATTCCCGTTGCCCTTTGGCGGAATTCAGCTCGGTGACGCCCTCAATGCGCCCGCGACCGTCGCGAAGGACGCGAATAATTGGGTGAACCGTGATGTGTACGGCCAGATCGTGTCGATTGATAGCCGCCGTAATCGAATTGACGAGAAACGGCATGTCATCGTTGATCAGTTCAATGAAAGTGAACGCAGACGTATAGCCGTGTTTTGCCTCGAGTGGATTGAAAATTCGGATCCTGGCTTGGCCTTTGCGACGCTGCGCGCCGAATTCCAGATGGCTCAGCGCAACTTGCGCCATGATCTGCGGTGATCTGCCGATGAGGTCTTCGACGGGCACGTCGGCGAAGTATTGCTTGAGAAAGCGCCGGGTTTTTGCGGCCGTGGGCAGAATCGAGGACGAGACCCGGGCCGAGACAATGGCACGAACGATTTTGCCCTTGCGATCGTAACCGCGGCGTTTTTCTTTCTGTGTCATTGCTCTTGTCTCTGGGGCGAATCGCTGCGGATTACTACTTTGGGTCGCGGCGGCATTATACAATCATTGTTTTGCAACGATCACTCCAGAATGAACAAACGCGAACTCGAAAAAGCGATTCACACAAAGCTGTCACGCGATGACGATTATACGGCGTATTTGCAGCTCGACGCGCTCCTTGATGCGCAAAAGCCACTTGGTGATCCACCACACCATGACGAGATGCTGTTCATCATCCAGCACCAGGTGGCCGAACTCTGGATCAAGCTGCTGATACACGAAGTTGCCCGCGCGATCGATTATCTGCGCGATGATCGTC
>JADFKA010000094.1 GCA_022565135.1 Pseudomonadota bacterium | reverse complement strand
ACCAAAGGTTCCGACAGGAGCCAGTAACTGATCAGATTCACGGGCTGAGAAGTTCATTTCCAGACTGGCATTAACTACGCCCAATCCAGGGGCCTCGAACAGCTCATAATTCGCGGCTGCGTAGGCGCTGAAAACATCCTGTGGTGTTGTCATGTAGCTCAGACGGGCAAAGTTAAATGCATCCGTTGCTGCATTAAAATCCCTGGTAGTCGTGCCGTCCGCGTCCAAAACCTGAGGTCCACTAAGGAGTCCGCCAGGACCCGCATCTATCAGCGGCGTGAAGGAGGCCGGCGTTGTTGTCGGGCTGCCACCACAGATCAGCTGAGTTCCGTCATCAAAGAATGGGCATGCAGAGAAAGCTCTGTCACCCTGACGGATATCCTCTCGCTTGTTGACCTGCGCACTAACAACGAAGTTGCCCTTGTCGAAAGAGGTGCCGAAAACAACTGACGCATTCCACATGTCGCCGTCATTTTCGTCGGTGACGTCATAACCAATGTCAATATTCACACCTTCGAAATCCTTTTTAGTGATGATATTGACGACACCGGCGATGGCATCAGTGCCATAAACGGTAGATGCGCCGTCACGTAGAACTTCAATCCTATCAACGATGGCCGTAGGGATCATGTTGAGATCAACGAATCCATTAACGGAGTTAGACGCAAATCGTTTACCATTGACGAGGACCAAGGTGCGATTCGGCCCCAGTCCACGCAAAGAAACGGATGCAATACCCGGATTACCGTTGTTGACGCCGGCTCCAAAGTCACCGCCATTCACGCTTGGCATATCCTGAATAAAGTTTTCTAATGTCAGGTTACCTGATATCGTCAGGTCTTCTGCGGTAAGTACCGTGATAGGACTGATGCTGGAGGTGTCACTGCGCTTAATGCGCGAACCCGTAACCACGACTTCCTCTAACACGCCTCCATCGTCCTCAGGCGCCTGTGCAAAAACGCCGTCGGGAACGACTAGCGCGACACAAAGCGCAAGTATCCAGGAATGGCTGGATAACCAGTTTGATTTACTCATAATGATCCCCCTAATGTCGGATCTATTTGATGTCAATGTGCCAGGCCAAAGCTCGGCCGGCATACTGTGGCGCCGCCCCACAGGACGATGCTACACGAAAGTGCAGGCGATAATACCAATGCGGGGGAGGAATGAACAGCAAAATGTTGCATGAAAGTTACTGCCAAAACCTCAGCGTGGAGAGTGCGGCTCGCTGGTGGGGCGGTGAAACGGCGTGACTCCTCAAGGTATATAAAGGGTTTGGGGGTGAAGCCTTGTGTTGCAATGCAATAGAAACTACGCTCGAGGTATTGCTTGTGGCGCGATTACAACACAATTCTCGAACGCCGACTGACGGTGGTGTTGGGCAGAACCGATGTTTTCCGCAACGCGGATAAGCGCCATCGGCCGCTGCACCATCATCGCCCAGCTGCATCAAACCTCACAATCCAAGATTGTATTACAACCAAAAGTTCTAAGTCCGCACACCTATTTCAGTGCATGAACAGCGGGAAGATGCTCGATCTTGGCCAAGCTAGCCGCTTGCGACGACCTTGCGTCACACCGATTACGCTGGCTCCGGGCGCGTCTCTCTGACGGCGTGGTTTCATGCGACCCAACCGTGGGGCTTTAGCCAAGATGAACATTAGCCTGCTGGAATTACGGTGACATCTGAAGCGACAAAACGTGCCTTTCACACGATGAGGCGTGCTGATCGATTTCGGCGGACAACTATAATTGCGCGTTCGGGTCGTCTATCCGTATTTCTCAATGACGCTTAACGAACTACTTCGCAATCGCGGTCGTTTTTTCTGGATCCTGAACGTAACCGGCTGGTCCGGCTACGTGCTGACATCGTACCTTGGTGCGCTCGCGCACGAAAAACCCGATGCTTATATTGCCGTCATCGTTGCGATGGCAGTGGCCGGCTTCTTGTTGACAATTTTCATGCGTCTGCTATATCGGCGCCTTTGGGAGTGGTCTCCCGTTCGCATTTCGGTTGGCGTTATCGTTACGTCCTACGCGCTCGCCTTTGGCTAGCGCTGGTATTCGAATTCGATTTATTACGCTTGGGTCAAAGGCGGCTGGAAGCCTGAAAACTGGACAGATTACGCCGGTGGCGTAATGGGATCCTTTTATATTCTCTTGTGCTGGAGCGGACTGTACTTCGGCATCAAGTACTATCAGCAGTTGCAGGATCAGACGGAGCAGACTCTGAAGGCCACGGCCGCCGCGCATCAGGCGCAGCTCAAGATGCTTCGCTATCAGCTCAATCCGCATTTCCTTTTCAACACGCTCAATGCGATCTCGACACTGATCCTCGAAGGCGGGAACGACACGGCCAACCTGGCCATCACTCGCCTCAGCGATTTTCTGCGCTATACGCTCGACAACGACCCGATGAAGCGGGTCACCCTGGGGTCGGAGGTCGCTGCAATCGATCTGTACCTCGAGATCGAAAAGGTGCGCTGTGGCGACAGGCTGATCATCGAAAAGGACCTCGAACCGCGCGCGCTCGACGCCCTCGTACCGAGCCTGATCCTGCAACCGTTGATCGAGAACGCGATGAAATACGCGATTTCGCCCACCGAAGATGGCGGCACCCTGCGCATTTCGGCCCGACTGCAGGATCGGGTGCTCGTGCTGCGGCTGGCCGATACCGGCCCCGGTCTGGGCAATGGCACGTCCCGCCAGAAACCCGGCGGCGTGGGCCTTAGGAACACTCGTGAGCGCCTGCAGCAATTTTATGGGAACCGACAGGCATTTACGCTCGCGCCAAACGACCCGACCGGCCTCGAAATCACGATCAATATTCCCTACGAGACTGACGATGCTCAGAGCACTGATAGTTGACGACGAGGAACTAGCCCGGCGCGGTCTTGAGATTCGACTGCAACGCTTTCCGGATGTCGAGATCTGTGGCCAGAGCCGCAACGGGCGCGAAGCGATCGAGGCCGTGCGTGAGCTTGGGCCGGACCTGTTGTTCCTGGACGTACAGATGCCGGGCATGAACGGATTCGAGGTCTTGCGGCAGCTTTCCGGCAGCGACATGCCTGCCGTCATATTCGTGACGGCGTTCGATGAGTTTGCGCTCAGGGCCTTCGCCACCAACGCACTCGATTACCTGCTGAAACCCATCAATGATGAGCGCCTCGAAGACGCGATCGAAAGGGCCCGGCAACCCGTGGACGAAAAACTTGCGCAGGAACACCGCAGCAAGCTGTTGAAGCTTGTGTGCGAATTGACGGGACGTGAACTGACCGTCGATGGAGCGCTCGCCAAGGCAGCGGGTCCCGCGCAGGCTTTTCCCGAACGCATAGCCATACGTGACGGTGCTACGACCCGCTGTGTCGATGTCGCCGCGATCGACTGGATCGACGCCGCGGACGACTACATGTGTGTCCACGCCGGCGGCGACACCCATGTTCTACACGGCACGATGAAGCGTCTCGAGGAATTGCTCGACCCGGAGCTGTTCGTCCGTGTGCACCGGTCGACGATCGTGAATCGCTGTCGCGTACGATCGATGCGGCCACACCGCAACGGCGAGTACTTCCTGACGCTCGACAACAGCCCCGAGTTGAAACTTTCCCGCAAGTACAAGGCCAATCTGAGTCGCTTCGCGGACAAGATCTGATCCCTTTTTTGTGGGGCCTTTACGGTCAGGATGACCTTATGTCGCGGAGCACAGGGATGTGCGAGAGCGACCAGGCCCGAAGGAGTACGCACCCTGTAGTGGCCTAAAGCCGCTCCTACCGTTCTTGACTGGCATCGTAGGAGGGCCTTTAGGCCCGATCCGAGTCATTCGCACGGCTTATCGCGGCCCTGCAACGCTTCGTCGCAAAGCGCCAAACTCGAAGCGGCAAACGTTATCTGATGCGGCTCAATGTCACTGAAACCTTGGTGAGGTCAGATGACACTCCGAGCCACATTTCAAATTCTGGTGGGCCTGTCGCTGCTGTTGCCGGCAACGGCATCGGCGATCACGGAAAGCGGCGAACGCAAGTCCTTTGTCATTTCCCGCACCGACACTGCTCCCGTCATTGACGGCCTGCTGGACGAGGATGTCTGGAACAGCGCCGCGATCGTCGACGACTTTCACCAGAGCATACCGACCGACGGCGGGCCACCAACCGAACAGACGGTAGTTCGCGTCATGTATGACGACGAGTACCTGTACATCGCGGCCGATCTCCGCGACAGCGATGCCACCGCAATCCGCGCGTTGCAGTTGATTCAGGGCAAGCAGTTCTTTTCGGACGACCGTTTCTGGGTGACGCTCGACAGTTTCAACAACAAGCGCAATGACTACTTTTTTCAGGTCAATGCCAACGGCATTCGCCGCGATGCGCTCAGGGAGAACAATTCGCGCTTTATCGACGAGTGGGCCACGATCTGGTACGCGGAGTCGCAAGTCCACGCAGACGGCTGGGCCACGGAAATCGCGATCCCGTTCAAGTCGATATCGTTTGCGCCGAATTCGGACACCTGGGGGATCAACTTCGGCCGCGGCATCGTGCGCAAGCGGGAGTTCAACATGTGGTCGTCCTACGACCGCCAGGATTGGCCGGCGTATTCGGGTGAGGTGAGTGGAATCCGCGATATCGAGCAGGGCCTCGGGCTCGATGTCGTGCCATCGGTCAACCTGAGCCAAAGCCGGGATCTCGTGCTCGGCAGCGACACCAGCAATTTCGAACCGTCGCTCGACATTCGCTACCGTATCACGCCGTCATTGAGCGCAACTTTCACGATCAACACGGACTTCTCGACGGCCGAAGTCGACGAGCAGCAGATCGCGCTCGATCGCTTTTCGCTGTTCTTTCCCGAGAAGCGCGATTTCTTCCTGCAGGACGCCGGGATTTTCGAGTTCGGTGACATAGATGCCAACGGGCGGCCGTTTTTCTCGCGGCGCATTGGCCTCGGAGAAGAGGGCCAGCCGATCGGGCTCACCGGCGGCGCCAAGGTCACCGGGCGTATCGGCGACTACAACATCGGTGCGCTGGCGATACGGCAGGAAGCAAATGGCAACATCGACGCGACCGACCTGTTCGTCATTCGCGGCTTCCGCAACGTACTCGAGGAATCGGCGATCGGCTTCATCGTGACGCATGGTGATCCGACATCGAATGACAACAACTCACTCATCGGCGTCGATCTTCTGTATCGCAATAGCGACGGGCCGTTCGGACAGATCTTCAAGGGCACATTCTGGGCGCAGCAAAGCGATTCCGCAACCGTCAACGACGACAATCGAGCCTTCAGCGCATCGTTCGAAATTCCGAGCGACATTTTTTTCCGTTTTGGTGTCAGCACAGGAAATTCAGGAGAACTTCAGTCCCGCGCTGGGCTTCGTCAATCGTTCGGGCATCCGCCGCTACGACACCGAGTTCCGCTACCGGACACGTCCCGAGACAGGCCGCTGGAGGGCGATCAACCATCGTCTGGTCCATACGCTGGTGACGGACGTGCGAGGCGCAACGCTGTCCGAACGGACCGCGATCCGCCCCGTCAGCCTCTATTCCCATCGCGACGACTTTCTGTTCGTTGAGTGGGAGCGCAACGAAGAATCGGTTCTGGATGCCTTCGACCTGTTCGGCCGCCTGAACGTGCCAACCGGGCAGTACGAATTCGATCGCTACCGAGCTGAAATCGCTACCGGTATGCAGCGTCCCCTGCGCGCGGTATTGTTGGTGCAGGACGGCGGTTTCTTTGGCGGTGACCGCCTCGAAAAATTCGTCGAACTGCAGTGGCGTCAGTCAGCGCATTTTTTCGTGGGCGTCAGCTTCACCGAGAACGATGTTGTGCTGCCGAGTGGTAGCTTCACATCTCACCTGGCCAGCCTGCGAACCGATATTGCGCTCAACTCACGCTGGTCATGGAGCAATCTGCTGCAATACGACAACACGGCGGAAGCAGTCGGCATCAACAGCCGCCTGCGCTACCTGCCCGAGGCCGGGCGGGAGCTGGTATTCGTGCTCAACCACGGTACAGCCGTCGATCCCGGGAATCACTTGCACAGCACGCAAAACGAATTGAATTTGAAGCTGTCATATACTTTCCGTTACTAAATCGGGCCTGAAGGCCCTCCTACAGGCCTCGATCAACAGGTAGGAGGGCCTTCAGGCCCGAACACGGTTCGACCTCATTTCTCTCGATAAATCGGAGGAAACACATGACCGTCCGATTTCGCCTTAATGGCAATCCCGTGGCATTCGACGGGGCAGACGACATGCCACTGCTGTGGTATCTGCGCGATCACGCCAAACTCACCGGCACCAAGTTTGGCTGCGGCATCGCGTCGTGTGGCGCCTGTACCGTGCACGTCGACGGCCGCGCCACTCGTTCCTGCAGGGCGCCAATCGCCTCGATGGAGGGCCGTTCGGTAATCACGATCGAGGGACTTGCCGACGGCGACGCGCTGCACGCCGTGCAGCAGGCATGGATCGAAGAGGATGTGCCACAGTGCGGATACTGCCAGGCCGGCCAGATCATGGCGGCCGCCGATTTGCTGCAGCGCGTCGCCGACCCGGATGATGGCGACATCGCGACCATCACGAATATTTGCCGCTGCGGCACGTATCCCCGAATCCGCAAGGCGATCAAACGAGCTGCGGCACTGCGGAAGGCGGCGACGTCATGATGCTCTCCAGGCGAACGTTTCTTCAGGTCACGGTAACCGCAGTCGGCGGGCTGACGATGAGCGCGTGCTCTCCCCGCAGCGCCACGGCACCGGTTGCGAGCGAAAACACGCCTTGGGTATTTGTCCGCATCGAGCCCGGCAAACCCGTGGTGATCGGCGCGCGTGGCGCCGAGATCGGTCAGGGCGTGAAGACTTCGCTACCGATGCTGATCGCAGAAGAACTCGATCTTTTGTGGAATCAGGTCAAGGTGGAGCAGCTGCCGTACGGTCTGATCGCGACCGACAACGAACAGGGGATCGCCGGCAAGTACGGCGGCCAGG
>JADFKA010000093.1 GCA_022565135.1 Pseudomonadota bacterium | reverse complement strand
GGTTCACAGTGTTGGCGAGGACCAGATAATTCGACCCGACATGATCGTACGCATGCCTGATCATCGCGAGCTCGTGGTCGACGTCAAGACGCCGCTGGATGCCTATCTCGAAGCTGTTGAGGCGAAGGATGATGCGCAACGCAGTCGCGGACTAAAACGCCATGCGCGAAATCTCCGTGAGCATATACGAACTCTCTCAAGCAAAGCGTACTGGGCACAATTCACCGCAAGTCCCGATTTCGTCATCCTGTTCATTCCCGGTGATCAATTCCTGAGTGCAGCGCTAAGCGAAGACCCGGATTTGATTGAATATGCCTTGTCACACCAAATCATTCTGGCAACGCCATCGAGTTTCGTTGCACTGCTCAAGGCGGTTGCGTACGGCTGGAGACAGCTTTCCCTCGCTGGCAATGCCCAGGAAATTCGCAAGTTGGCCGAAGATTTATACAGTCGCTTGTCAACGTTCGTATCGCACATGAATCGGGTTGGTCGCCAGCTCGCGAGCAGTGTTGAAAACTACAATCGTGCAGTCGGTTCACTTGAACGCAAGGTTCTGCCTGGCGCAAGAAAGTTTATCGAGCTTGGCGTTCATACGAAGAGTGAGATCGAGAAACTCGAGACGCTTGATCCAGTGCCGCGAACGATGATTGAAATCACGACAGACGATGACGACGGCAACGATTTGACCGCAAGTGGCGAAACTGGCGATAAGACTCTGCAGTAACTCCAAGGTGAAGGACAACGATTTGGTTACGGATCACCGGAGCTATACGTATCCGCCGGATTTGCTGCGCGACCGCATTATTCTGATAACGGGGGCAAGCGACGGTATCGGGCGTGCGTTGGCGCTGCAGGTAGCGGTTGTCGGTGCGCAAGTCATTCTGCACGGGCGCAACATCGAGAAACTTGAGAGCGTTTATGACGCAATCGAGGCGCTTGACTCGGCGCCGCGCCCTTCTATCACGATTGTTGATCTCGCCAGCGCGGATAGCGCTGCGTATCAATCGCTGGCCGATAATCTTGCCGAAGAATTCGGCCGTCTGGATGGACTCGTCCACAATGCCGGCATCCTCGGCGACCGATTCTCAATCGAACAATACGATGTGGAACAGTGGCAGCGTGTCATGCACGTAAACGTGACCGCTGCTTTCGCACTCACGCAGGTCTGCCTGCCAATGCTCAGCCAGGCGCAGGACGCCTCGATAATATTTACCAGCAGCGGTGTCGGGCGAACTGGCCGCGCGTTCTGGGGTGCCTATGCGGTATCGAAGTTCGCGACAGAGGGCCTGTCACAGGTCCTTGCTGATGAGCACCGGCATGGCAAGATACGCGTGAATTGCGTCAATCCGGGTGCTACGCGGACCAAAATGCGGCTCGCCGCCTACCCGGCAGAGGATCGCGATCTGTTGCAACGCCCTGAGGACGTACTGGCGACCTACCTCTACCTGCTCGGGCCAGATAGCCAGGGCGTGACCGGTGAGAGCCTCGACGCTCAATGATAAATAAGATTAATAAATTGAAATAACTAATTCTTTTTACTATAGTTTTTTCGGTATGTTTTTCGACGCAACTGTTCCGGCAAATCGATTCCAGCCGCAGCGTACAGAAGCCTGACTTGGGCCGGTGGCAGCGCCTCATAATGACCCTTGCGCAGCCGCCTGGACAGACTAAGCGGACCGTAGCCCGTGCGCATTAATCGGCTAACCTCGTAGCCCAGCGACTGCCACAGGCGTCGTACTTCTCGATTGCGGCCCTCGCGTAATGACACATTGAACCAGCGGTTGCTGGCATCGCCACGCCCCGGCTCGATTGCATCAAAACGCGCGGGCCCGTCATCGAGCACCACGCCTTTCTTGAGCCTGGCGAGATCTTGATTCGACGGGTGACCGCGAACACGTACCGCGTAGCGACGCTCAATCCCCGTGGATGGGTGCATCAGCGCATTTGCCAGTGCACCGTCTGTCGTAAACAGCAGCAATCCCGTTGTTGTCATATCGAGTCGACCGACCGCAATCCATCTGTCGTTCTTCAGGCGCGGCAGACTGTCAAAGACGCAAGCACGGCCTTCGGGATCAGATCGGGTTGTGATCTCGGTCCCTGGCTTGTGGTAAATGATGTGTCGGTGCGGCTGTACTGAGTTGCGGACACTGAGTGGTCGTCCGTCAAGCACGACACGCTCGCCGCCGACCAGCGCATCGCCAAGACTCGCTACACGCCCATTAACTGTGAGTCGCCCTTCGCGTATCCACACTTCGACCTGGCGGCGTGAGCCGTGTCCGGCCGCGGCGAGCACTTTCTGAATGCGTTCGGACAAATCAGACCATCTCAGCCGTTGCTAGCCATTGCTAGCTGATGCGCCCGGTTCCTCGTCGTCGGATTGCGGATCGGCCGCGTCGGTGACTTCAGCCGGGTCTGGCCACTCCGATACGGCCAAGTCATCCCATTTCTCAGCAGCAGGATCATCGTGGTTGTCTTGCGGGTGTAGCCCGGGCAGATTCGTGATGTGAGCCGTATCCGTCGTCACGTCCTCTTCAACCTCTGGTAAATTGAGCTGCACGCGCAGGTTCTCCCAATCCGACAGATCGGCCAACGGTGGCAGATCGTCGAGTTTTTTCAGGCCAAAGTAATCGAGAAAACTCTTCGTGGTACCGAACATCTCGGGTCTGCCCGGCACATCTCGGTGTCCGACAACCCGGACCCAGTCTCTCTCCATGAGTGATCGAATGATGTTGGGCGTGACTGACACACCGCGGATATCTTCAATATCCCCTCGGGTAATGGGTTGCCGATAGGCGATTAACGATAATGTCTCGAACAGGGCGCGCGAGTAACGTGGCGGTCGTTCCTCCCAGAGTTTGTGCAACTGGTCGGCCATACCGACATTGATCTGCACACGAAATCCAGATGCGACTTCGGCAATCGAAATTCCACGACCCTCATACTCGTCGTTCAAAGTTGCGATCGCGGTGCGAATATCGGACTTTTGCGGCTCCATCCGGCCGTCAAACAGGCCTTGCAACTGATCGATGTTCAGTGGTCGACCCGCTGCAAGCAGGGCGGCTTCAACAAAATGTTTTATCTCGATGGCGTCCATTACTGACGTATTTCCCCATTGCCAGGGCCGTGAACCAGTGCCTCAATCATCTTTTTGATCCGTAACCAGTCTCACTGACGATGCCGCGCGAATATGAATCGGCGAGAACTCCCCACTTTGCACAACCTCGACCACGGATTCGCGCAAAAGCTCTAGAAGCGCAATAAAAGTAACCGCGACGCCCCGCCGCCCCTCTTCGGCGTCGAACAGGTCGGTAAAACCAGAAAATGTAGTGGCGTTGATCCTGGTCAAAATATCGGACATTCTCTGTCGAACGGATAACAGTTCGCGTTGAAGATGCAGGTTGGAAAACATCTCGGCGCGTTTCAAAACATCGTGAAACGCGATCAGTAACTCCTTGAGTGTCACATCCGGCATTTTCGTGACAATTTTGCGCTCCGGTGCATCTGCGCTTACAACAAATGTGTCACGTTCTAGTCGCGGCAAATCGCTTATGTCCTGGGCTGCCTTCTTGAATTGTTCATACTCCTGCAAACGACGTACCAGTTCGGCGCGCGGATCATCCTCTTCCTCTTCGTCTGCATCAATACGTGGCAACAGCATTCGCGATTTGATCTCTGCGAGCATCGCTGCCATGACCAGGTATTCGCCAGCCAGCTCGAGCTGCATCTCGCTCATCATTTCGATGTATTGCACATACTGCTTGGTGATTTCCGCGATCGGAATGTCGAGGATGTCAATATTCTGACGCCGAATGAGGTATAGCAGTAGATCAAGTGGTCCCTCAAAGGCTTCGAGAAACACCTGCAGAGCATATGGCGGTATGTACAAGTCCTGCGGCAGTGCTGTGATCGGTTCACCTGCAACGATGGCAAATGGCATCTCGCTTTGTGCGGGTGCCTGTTTCTCGTCCTGAGGAGGCTTCGGCGCGTCTTCGGGGCTGAGGATTTTGAGATCGGGTTTCATCGTGCTTCCATAGCGATTCTCGCGCATTCTAACGCAATTCTGCGTTGAGGCTGCGTTGGAAATCACCAGTTGGGAAAACGGGCCTAGAGTAAGGCGCTGACGTCGCCTCGACCCACTCTCAGCACCTCGACTGATCCCGATGTCATGTCGATGACGCTGGTGGGCTCGATTTCAACCGGATCGGTCAATGGCCGATCATCGCCGGGCAGCGAGAGGGTTGCACTCATGATGGGCTCACCCAGGCTCTCGAGCATTGCCTGTACGAGCGGGTGATCTGGCACACGCAGCCCGATCGTGCGCCGCTTCGGATTCTGTAGCCGCTTGGGGACCTCCCGGGTTGCGGGCAAGATGAACGTATACGGTCCTGGCGTCATCGATTTGATGAGCCGGTAGGCCCAGTTGTCTACCCTGGCATAGGCACTGATCTCGGATAAATTACTGCAGACAAGGGTGAAGTTGTGTGTCTTGTCGGTGCGGCGAATGCGGCCAATCATACTGATGGCGCGTGCATTGCCAATGCTACATCCGAAGGCATAGCTGGAGTCTGTCGGATAGGCGATTATCCCACCGCGACGGATGATCTGCACAATTGACGCCACTCCGCGCGGCTGCGGATTTGTCGGATGAATGTCGATGAGTCTGGCCACGCGCGGATTGTAGGCTAGCGCCCCGCTGACGCATAGCCCAAATCCGGGACCGGGCACGGCCGGGAACATGGCGAATTCTTGGCAATTTGGGCTATCATGCCGCACTTTTAAGCGCCGAAGGCCTGTCCGCATGCAACTGTTCATCGACTTCTTACCCATATTGTTTTTCTTTGGCGCGTACTTCTACGAGGACATCTACTTCGCAACAGCTGTATTGATGGTGGTCATGCCTGTTGTGTTGATGATTCAGTGGCGGATCACCGGAAAGCTGAATAAGATTTACCTGGCGTCTACCGCACTCATCCTGGTCCTTGGCGGCGCGACTCTGGCCTTTCGAAACCCGTTGTTCCTGTACTGGAAACCAACTGTCCTGAACTGGGCAATAGCGCTGGTATTTCTTGGCAGCCAGTTCGTAGGCGATAAACCGATCGTGAAGCGCATGATGGAGAATGCAGTCGAGCTGACTGCCGGGCAATGGCGCCGCCTGAATACTATCTGGGTGATTTTTTTCATGGTAGTGGGTGGTATCAATATTTTCGTCGCATATAATTTCAGTGAACCGACATGGGTCAAGTTCAAGTTGTTCGGGATGCTAGGCATGACGTTGGTCTTTGTTGTCATACAGACAATTTGGCTGTCAATGATAATGAACAAGACCAAAACGGCTGACCAGGATCCGGAGTCCTAACGATGTGGTACGCAATTATGAGTGAGGATAACGTCGACAGTCTCTCGCTGCGCGCCAAAACCCGAGCGGCACACCTCGCGAGAATTGCCGAACTTACAAATGAGGGCCGCATACTCGCAGCCGGGCCGCACCCGGCTATTGATGCCGAAGATCCCGGGAGTGCGGGATTTACCGGCAGCCTGGTCATTGCCGAATTTCCGTCTCTGGGTGATGCACAGCGCTGGGCGGATGACGATCCCTATGTTGCAGCCGGGATCTATCGCAAGGTTACGGTAAAGCCATTCAAGTGTGTCTTACCATGAGCGCAGAACGCGTAGCTGAAATAGAACGTTTGTTGCAGGGCGCCTTTGCGCCGGTGTCGCTCCTGGTCAAGGACCAGAGTCATTTGCATGCCGGGCATGAGGGTGCCAAAGACGGTAGAGGGCACTTTGATGTAACGATCGTGTCTGACCGCTTCGACGGAAAGAGTCGTCTGGCGCGACACCGAATGGTTTACGCCGCACTTGACTCACTGATGGCAAGCGATATTCATGCCCTGCGTATTAACGCCACTGCACCGTCGGACTCATAGTGGTAAATCTGATATCAAAAATTCAAGTAACTGAGGAATCCTGAGTGGATGACCCTATACGTTTCATGGCACCTCGATTGCTTCGGCTGCTAGCCACTATTGGTTTTGCCATCTTCGCATTGGCTAATGCCGCGGCTGAGTCGGTGGCTACCGTCAATGGCGTCGATATCGATAGCGCGACATTCGAATTTTACATGGCGAGCCGCACAATGAATAAAGCTGCGCAAGTTTCTCAAGCCGAAAGAGAAATCGTGCTACAAGAACTGATCGATATCTATCTGCTCACGACCCAGCCGCGAGCGACAGAAATTGCGGCCACTACCAGGGTGAAAGCGCAAATCGAACTGCAATCTCGTGGTGTGCTGGCTCAGGCAGTGGTGACCGACTATATGGCCAAGCATCCCGCGACGGATGCACAGATCCGCGCTGAATACACAATCCAGGCAGAACTATCGCCATCCCTGCAGTTCAAGGCAAGGCACATTCTGGTTGAAACACAGGGAGCCGCAATTGATCTCATTTCGAGACTTGACGACGGAGCCGATTTTGCGGAACTTGCCAAAGCAAACTCCACCGGACCGTCAGGCCCTGCGGGGGGTGACTTGGGATGGTTCGGACCCGACCAAATGGTCAAACCATTTGCTGATGCCGTAGCTTTGCTTGCAGACGGTGCATATACAAGAGCGCCGGTACAGACCGAATTCGGTTGGCATATCATCTTGCGAGAGGAGTCACGCACTAGTGAACCTCCAACTTTGGAGAGTGTTCGTGACGTAATTAAGCAACGCGTCGAGCAGGCGAACTTCCAGCGCTATCTTGAAGATTTGCGCAAAAATCAGAGTGGCTGAGAATTACTTAACTTAATCCGTCGATTTAGGAGTTTGGGGCGCATATTTGGTGCCGCTTTTTTATTGGGGACATTATTTTGTGATGGTGGTCACACCGTACAGCGGAAATCGAATCTAAGATTGCCTCGAAGTCATTCCTAATCGCTCAGGGGTGGCTTCTCCAACCCTCGCATCTTCCTTTAGGTTGATTCGAGAACTAAGT
>JADFKA010000092.1 GCA_022565135.1 Pseudomonadota bacterium | reverse complement strand
ACTGAATGCGTGAAGTCCATCAGTCGAAAAATGCTGGAACAGATCATCGAGTCGTCGGCCGAGCCGCTTGTCATCGTGCGTGTCGATCATCCTGACTGGCCCGTCGTAATGAGCAACCCGGCATTTGACGCGATTGGTGGCAAGGATTCGTGCACGCAACCTTTTGCCGACGTAATTGAGCAGCTCGTTGGCAGAGAACTCGCACTTGAGATCTCGGAGGCACTGCGATTACAGGAGGAAACGAGCTTTCCGGTCGAGCTGGCCGGGCGTGAATACTTGCTGGCATTAAAGCCATTGAAGGGGGCGGGCGAATCAACGGCACGATTTTACGTAGCGTACTGGCGCGGCGGCGGAGCGATTGCCGGTAGTGAAGTGCACCACGAGTTGCTCAAGGCGAAGCGACGCATCCGGGATTTGTCACGAGATGATCCTGTCACGGGGCTTCTCAACGACAGGGCATTTCGCGAAATTCTCGAGCACGACTGGGCTGTTGCAGCGCGTGAAAAGCTCTCGCTGGCGGTGGTCGTGTTCACACTGGACGAATTTGATGCCTATGCCGATGTGTTTGGCCGGCATGCTGCAGATTCCTGCCTGCGCCGGGTGGGCCAGGCTGTGCGTCGCTGTTTACAGCGCGCCAGCGATGTCGTCGGCAGGCTCAACGGTACGCAATTAGTGGTGCTGTCGCATGCGTCAGACGATGCTGGTGTTCGCGAATTCGCAGGAAAAATTTCGGCGGCTGTAAGGGAACTCGGCTTGCACCACCCTCGCTCTTCCGTATCAAAATTTGTCACCGTGTCGTTTCGTGTGGCGGTTTCGATGCAAGCGAACGATGGTCAGTCGGCACGGACATTTCTCGACAAACTGCTGGAACCTGGCTCATGAGGATTGCTGAGTTGGGTTCTATTGATTCCAGCTGAGTAACTGCTCGGAGTCGCGCTTCAGGTTTTCGTCGTCTTCTTCCAGGTCTTCGTCTGCCTCTGCTTCTTCAAACCGCGTGATCTTGGCAACTACGCCAAATTTTGGATGATCGAAGTAGCGGATGTCGCCGTTCTTGATGATTCTGTTTTCCTGTATGCGGTAGCGAACGAATTCTGCGGGAAGCGGCTCTGCGTC
This sequence comes from Pseudomonadota bacterium, assembly GCA_022565135.1. Classification (GTDB taxonomy): domain Bacteria; phylum Pseudomonadota; class Gammaproteobacteria; order Steroidobacterales; family Woeseiaceae; genus UBA1847. Next base: position 5,888 of record JADFKA010000092.1, on the reverse strand, counting down.
GTCATATCGAAATCGAAAGTCGCCGAAACTGAAGGCGGGTAAGTCGACTAACGCGGGTTCATCGTCATCATCGCCAGGCGCATCGAGTGCCAGGTCGACGATGAGATGCAGGTAACGGCTAAGGTACAAGGAAAAACTTCCAGCGAGGCCTGGTGGTGGCGCGCCGAAAAACTCTATATCGATGGCTTCCGTTGCTTCAAGCGGCAATGTGGCCTGGGTCCAGCCGATGTGCATGAGCGTCTTATACACGTCAAGTTCGTCGAATTTTTCGATGACGTTCTGCAGCGTAAATTCGTCCTCCGTCATTAAGACCGTTAGAAGTCTGGCTGCCTCGGGATCGACCTCTGCAGCTGCTTCATCATCGACGACAGGCTTGGGTTCATCTTCCTCCAGCGCATCGTCTTCGAGTATGTCCTCTGCGCTGTCATCGAGCGTATCCGCATCGACGCTGAGCGGAATGTCGGCGGGAAATATTTCAGTGCCGACGGAGACGTCTTCAACATAGGCGAAGACGATGATTTCGACCGTATATCGGCGAATTTCCGGAACTTCCTCAATGACCTCGTCCTGAGCTCCGGCTGCAGGCAGTAACAGCAGTGATGCGAGGAGCAAATTAATTCGTTGCATAGTCATACTCGTCGATGTGCGGATCTATCCGGCCTTCAGTGTGGTTTCTTTGACTGCGAGTCGCTCTAACAGTTTCTCAACTGCCGCGAATCGAGTGTCAAGGTTACCGAGTTCCCCACGGAACTGTAAACGATGAGAGCCCTGAAGTTTGTATGCGTGGCTGTCATTTTGCACTAATTGCACCAGAGCGACAGGATCGATGTGACTTTGCTGACCGAAGATGAGATAGCCGCCACTGTCGGCCGCATCGATTTTCTCGATACCGAGAGTACTGGCAGACTGCTTGATAGCCGCAATGCGCAGCAGATTCTTGGCGGGATCCGGCAACAGGCCGAAACGATCGATGAGTTCGACTTGCAGGTCACGGAGGTCGTCCGGCGTCAGCGTCGATGAGATACGCTTGTACAATATCAGGCGCAAGTGTACGTCCGGGATATAGGCTTCGGGCAGGAGTGCGGCGACGTGCAGATTTATGTCGACGCCGGCGTTGAGCGGACCGTCGAGGTCAGGTTCCCGGCCTGCCCGCAGCGATTCGACGGCGCGGCTCAGTAGCTCGGTGTACAGCGAAAAGCCGATCTGCTGGATCTGTCCGCTTTGCGTATCACCCAGTAACTCACCAGCACCACGAATTTCGAGATCGTGTGTCGCCAGCGTAAATCCTGATCCCAGTTCTTCCAGGGAATCGATGGCCTCGAGTCGCTTGATAGCATCCGCTGTCATTGTGGCCCGCGGCGGGACGACGAGGTAGGCGTATGCCCGGTGATGTGAGCGGCCGACTCGGCCCCGAAGTTGGTGCAATTGCGCCAGACCAAATTGATCGGCGCGATTGATTACGATCGTATTCGCCGTTGGAACATCGATGCCGCTCTCGATGATCGTTGTGCAAAGCAGGATGTTGAAGCGCCGGTGATAAAAATCGAGCATGACCTGCTCAAGTTCGCGTTCGGGCATCTGGCCGTGGCCGACGCGGATGGTCGCCTCTGGCACGAGTGCGGCAAGCTTTTGCGCGACCAGGTCGATGTCTTTGACTCGATTATGAATAAAGTACACCTGGCCGCCACGCTTGACTTCGCGCAGGCAGGCTTCGCGAATCAAGACGTCATTCCATTCCGTAACAAAGGTTTTAATGGCCAGACGTTCGGCCGGCGCCGTCGTAATCAGCGACATATCGCGCAGGCCCCCCAATGCCATATTCAATGTTCTCGGTATCGGCGTTGCCGTCAACGTCAGAACGTCAATCTGGCTTCGCAAAGACTTGATGGCTTCCTTGTCGCGGACACCGAAGCGATGTTCTTCATCGATGATAACGAGGCCGACGTCTTTAAGATCTTTCGTATGTTGCAGAAGTTTGTGTGTGCCAATGACCACATCGACGGTACCGTCACGCATGCCTTCGACGATCATCCTGACTGCTTTGCCTGTCTTGAAACGGGACAGCACTTCGACGCGAACTGGCCAGTCTGCGAAGCGGTCTTTGAAAACCTGCCCGTGTTGTTGGGCGAGCAGTGTGGTTGGGACCAGAATGGCAACCTGTTTGCCGCCGTGTACAGCGGCAAACGTCGCACGCAGTGCGACCTCGGTCTTACCAAAGCCGACATCGCCGCAAACAATGCGATCCATAGGCTTGTCGGTGCCAAGGTCGGTGAGAACTTCGTCGATCGTTCGGGCCTGATCATCAGTGAGATCGAACGCGAAGCCGCGCTCAAATTCGCGATAGTCGGTTTCGGACCAATGAAAACGGAATCCGGGGCGCGCGGCGCGCCGTGCGTAAACATCGAGCAGCTCGGCGGCGATGTCGCGAATTTTCTTGATAGCGCGCTGTCGCGCCTTCGCCCACTGGTCACTGCCAAGGCGATGCAGAGGTGCAGTTTCGGGCGAGGCGCCGGTGAAACGCGTGATGAGTTCCAGGGCGTGTACGGGTACATAGAGTTTGTCGCCGCCAGCGTATTCGAGGTGCAGAAATTCGCCGGTGATGCCCCCTGTTTCCAGTGTTTTCAGTCCCAGGTAACGGCCAACTCCATATTCAGCATGGACGACGGGAGAGCCGGCTTCGAGATCATTGAGCTGACGAATGATGGTTTCGGGGTCACGCTCGGTGCGCCGGCTGCGCTGTCGCACGCGATCGCCGAACAATTGCTGTTCGCTGATGATCGCTATGCCGGCGTTGGTTAGCAGTACGCCGTTTTCCAGCGGCGCTATCGCAATGCCAATACGATGCCGACCTGTGACGAAGGATTTCCAGTTATCGACACGCGTCAGGTCGAGACCACGACCCGCCAGAATGTCATTGACCTGTTCGCGCCGGCCGGCCGAGTTTGTCGTAAATAGCACGCGCCCGGCAAACGATCGCAGGAATTCCACCAGCGCTCCTGCGGCGTCTTCGTATCTAGCCTCGATCTTCAATGCGGGCGGCATCCGGGTTGCGAAATTTTCTGTTGTCTTGCCATCGGCAAGCGTTTGGGCTGAGTAGTGAAGCTGTGGCAACTCCTGCAACTGGGCTGCAACAGCGTCCGGCGTCATAAAAGTTTCCTCGGCTGAAAGAATGGGTCTTTCGGGATCGAGGCGGCAGATTTCGTGTCGCTCCTCGATTGCGGCCCAGGCTTGCTGCAGCAACGCGGTAATGCCTTCAGGTGCGATAACCATGCAGCCGGCCGGCAAGTAATCGATCAGGCTCGCGGTCGAATCGAAAAACAGCGGCAGGTAATACTCGATGCCACCGTGCGCAATGCCATCTGATACATCTCGGTAAATGCGTGAGCGGCTCGGCTGTCCTTCGAATCGCTCCCGGTATCGTTCGCGAAAATCGCGAACGGTATCGGCATCGAGCGGTATCTCGCGAGCCGGTAAGACCTCAAGGGCATCGAGCATCTCGCCGGATAGTTGCGTGTCGGGAGAGAAGTAGCGCAGGGACTCGATGTCATCGTCGAAGAAATCGATGCGAATCGGCTGGCTTGAGCCCATTGGAAAGACATCGATCAGCGAGCCGCGGACGGCGAATTCGCCATGTTCGAATACTTGCGATACTCGCCGATAGCCGGCGGATGCTAACGAGCCAATGAACGCATCACGCGGTAGCGCCTGGCCTTTTTGCAGCGATAGTGATCGCGCGGCGACGTATTCCACTGGCGGCAGACGTTGCAGCAGGACCGGTGCTGACGCAATGACTATTCCACCGTGCAGGTCGCGCAACGTCGACAAGACGGCAAGACGCTCTGAGGCTATCTCCTGGTGGGGGGAGAAACTATCCCACGGCAGCGTTTCCCACTCGACAAAGTGGCGTACTGCGCAGTCGCTACCGGCAAAGAAGCGAATCTCAGACTCGAGTTGGTCGGCCTGGCGTGGATCATTCGCAAGGACCAGCAGCGGTGCATCAATGCGCCGCGATAATTCGGCAATCGCGAGCGCGGTACTCGCGCCGATCAAACGGCCCCACGCACGGCTCCGGCCAGGTTCGGGCAAGCGCAACGTCGAGGGAATCAGCAAACTGTCGTAGGCGCTAGCCAGGACTATTCATGAATACGCTCGCGCCCTTGCTTGATCCTTGTCCGCACACGAAATTTTCCTTCCTCGGGAATACACACAGGTATTCCGCTCGGTCGGAAAAACCCGTGTGCGAACAATGCTCTGCGCAATCATCGCGGCGATTCATAAATAGTCCGGGCTAGTGCCGTCAGTGGAAAATCGGGCCGCGATTATCACATGTAGGGGCGGGCCATGCCCAGGCAGTTTGCCTGGGCGCTGCTTCGAGCGCGCGGTATTTGGGCTAAAACTCCTTTAACGGAGTACTAGCGTTTGACGACGGCGTGAATGACGCGGTCATACTCGAAGAAGACCACAAAGTCCTTGTATTCCCACCGTGAAATCGGCGGATCGCCAATGGCAGCATCACGTGACTGGGGCATGCCGAATTTTGCTTCGACAACCTCTTGCTGCATACCACGTGTCGGGCGGGCCGCGTTCTCAGCGGGCGCCATATCGAACGTGTCTGCGTAAGCCGTACCGATAAAGCCGAATACGAGCGCCAACAGGGCCAGTTTGCGTAGCTTTGCCATTGCTGCATCTCCTCTCATTGCGATCGACTATATCACTCCAAGTCATGCTATAAGCCATTTGATTTACAAGGTTTTATTACTTAGGTCAAAACTGTGAATTCGGTCACGATTTGGGCCCCACAAACCCGTTTGAGGAGTGTGTACGGGGTGCTGCTCATCCTCATGTCTCGATCCCGCTTGACGGGAGCTCGCGGTGCTGCGCTTTAATTCGGATGAACAATACCCCTCAAACACTCCCCTGGATCGGATATGGTTTAATGCGACGGGATGATCAAACCCGTTGAACTGTTTGTCGGGCTTCGCTACTTGAGAGCAAAGCGCCGCACCCGTTTCGTATCTTTCATCACGTTGATTTCGCTGGCGGGAGTCGCGCTGGGCGTCGCTTCTCTGATCATCATCCTTTCGGTTATGAACGGCTTTGAGGGTGAGTTACGCACCCGGCTGCTGAGTATGTCCGCTCACGGTTCCGTGACGGGTCCGGACGGCGTAACCGAGAATTGGCGCGAGCTTGTGGATCAGATCGCGGCCTATCCGGGAGTTGCGGCGGCGGCCCCGATCGTTGCGATGGAAGGCATGATTCAGTCCGGCCGCGAATTGCGTGCGGTGCTGGTCCACGGCGTGGATCCTCAATATGAACGTTCGTTGCCGGAATCGCCGATCAATTTGCTCGAGGGCGATCTCGAAAATCTGTCACCCGGCAGCCACAGCATTATTCTCGGCCGACTTCTCGCTGTTGATCTGGGCTTGCGGATGGGTGATGGCGTCGTGCTGCTGATTCCGCGCCCGGTTGGTGACGGCACCCTGCGGCCCGTGCTGGAACGATTTATCCTGCGTGGCGTATTCGAGGCCGGTCTTCAGGATCATGATGGCCTGCTAGCGCTCATCAATGGCGAAGAAGCAGCCGCAATCCTGGCGTTGGGCGCCGAACGATCGGCGGTAAGGTTTCGGGCTGACGACGTCATGTCAGCACCCGCGATCGCCAGAAGTCTCGGCGAACAGCTCGGTGACGGCGCCATAACGAGCGACTGGACCATCGAGAATGCAAGTTACTTTCGTGCCATTCGCATCGAGAAAATGATGATGTCGTTGATGCTGTCGCTGATCATCGGTGTGGCGGCGTTCAATATCGTGGCAAGCCTCGTCATGGTGGTCATGGACAAGACCAACGATATCGCCGTTCTGCGGACTCTCGGCATGAGTGCAAACGGG
>JADFKA010000091.1 GCA_022565135.1 Pseudomonadota bacterium | reverse complement strand
AGTGCAGCCAGGGCGAAGATGCTGTCTCCCTCGTCAAGGCAGCGGCTGATAAAGGAGACCCGTTCGATGTTGTCATTCTCGATGTTCGCATGCCGCCCGGTATTGATGGCGTTGAAGCGGGCAGTCAGATCCGCGCATTGGACCCTAATGTAGAAATTGTCTTCGTAACCGGATATTCGGATGTGCCGATTGAAGAAATGCAACGGCGCGTCCCGCCCGCTATGAAAATGCACCACTTCAGCAAGCCGCTGTCTTTCACGCAGTTAGCGCAAGATGTGGCGATGATGGTGACGCCCATCGAACGGTGCGACGATGATTAATCCATTCGAAAAATCGACCAACCGCATCCTCGTGGTCGACGACGATGCAATGTTGATCGACGAATATTTGCGCTGCCTGGGTGAAGACTACGAACCTGACTGTGCCACCTCGACATTAGCAGATCTTGAGAAGGTGCTGTTCGGAGAGGATACCGATGAGAAGGGAACAGTTAGGTTTAACGTCCAGGCGAGAGAGCAGGGTGCTGCTGCCGTCGCAGCGGTAGAAGATGCGGTCAAGAATCAACTACCGTTCGCAATCGTATTTCTGGACATCCGAATGCCGCCTGGGATAGATGGCATTGAGGCCGCCAAGAAAATTCGCACAATCGATCCCGATGTAAACATAGTGATTGTCTCGGGGTCGACAGGCGCCAGGATCGACAATCTGCACGTTCAAATTCCGCCGGCAGACAAAGTCTTTTTCTTTAAGAAACCGTTTCACGCCATTGAGTGTCGGCAGCTAGCAGCGGCCCTGTGTGGCAAGTGGCACTCCGATATGGAGTTGCGCCGCGTGAACAACGATCTCGAACGTCGCGTGGATGAACGTACCGCCGAGCTGCACAGACTGGCCTACTACGATCCAGTAACGCGGCTGCCGAACCAGCTAATGCTGCTTGATGAATTGCAGGCGTTGATCGACGATGCCGAACACAGCGTCGGTAATGCTGTCGTTGTGCTGCTCGATATCGACCGTTTCAGTTTCCTTAATGAGACGATGGGTTACGATTCAGGCACGGAATTATTGCGTTCAATCGGCAATCGCCTGAGTCGAACGTTTTGTGAAGAGAAAGGGGATTTTCGCGCAGTTGTCGGACGATTTGGCGCCGACGAATTTGCTGTGCTATTGCCGGGCATCGAAAACGATAGGGTGATGAAAGAAGTGAGCGAGCAAGTGAAGCGGGTCGTGGAAGAGTCGTTCCTGATCGATGGCAGGGACATATTCCTTAAGACCAGCATCGGTGTTGCCGCGCATCCTACGAATGGTTGCGATGCGAAATCGATATTTCGTTGTGCAGAAGCGGCGTTGCATCGTTCAATGCGCAGTCCTCAGCACGCGATTACGTATTACAACAGTGAGATGCAGTTTCGTGCGCAACACAGGTTTGACCTGGAAGGCGAATTTCGTAATGCGCTGGAGGACGGGCAGATTACGGCATTCTACCAGCCTCAACAAAGCACGATAACCAGCAAACTAGCCGGCGTCGAAGCCCTGGCGCGCTGGATTCGTCCAGATGGACGCATCGTATCACCAGCGGATTTCGTACCGCTAAGCGAAGAGATGGGTATTTCGGACAGGTTGTTTGAAACCATTCTTCGCGATGTCTGTAGGAACATTGCAGCGTGGCAGTCTGAAGGTGCGTGGGATGTTCCTATTAGCGTAAATTTGTCGGCACACCAGCTGCGCAACACCGATCTGGTCAAGCTGATAAAGCAGATTCTACAAAGCGAGAATGTAGATCGAAAACTTATTAACCTCGAGCTGACTGAAACCGCATTGCTCGAGGATCTGGAGATCGCGCGCCCGGTACTTAACGATCTGAACGCCTATGGTATTGGCATTCACATCGACGATTTCGGTACGGGTTATTCGTCGCTGAGCTACCTTGCTGAATTGCCTGTGCAGACGCTGAAGATCGATCGATCCTTCATAGCCAATCTAACCAAATCCGATACCAATGCTCGTGTCGTTCAGGCGATCATTGCGTTGGCGAGGGTCCTGGAACTGGACGTTGTGGCCGAAGGTGTCGAGACGAGCAAGCAGTACGCTATCTTACGGCAACTGAAATGCGAACTCGTCCAGGGTTACTTCATTGCCAAGCCAATGCCACCGGATGAATTTCAACGTTGGTGCGCGGGGATCGAAGAGACGCAAAGTCTCAATCGCAGGTCGGCCGTCGTTGACATCGATAGCGCACGTAATTGATGTTCATCGCAATCATTTAGACATAATCTTGCACATTCACACCGCCGGTCAACCGGATGGCGGCGGCTGCGTTGTAACGGGTAATTAAGCAATTTGTATGGATACAACGGAGATTGGAAATGGATATCAGGAAAGCAGTAGTTGTCTCGGTCGTCTTGTTGGTTATCGGTGGTGCCGTTTGGGCAGATCCCGGTGACGGCAGCGAGGATCGGGCTGATCATCGTCGCGAGCATAGTGAAGAACGCCTGGACGCGCGGAGTGATCGTATCGATCGGCATCTTGATCGCAAGTCAGATCGGGCAGCCGACGCAGGTCGGGATCGTCTGGCCGAACGGCTGGATCGCAAAGGTGATCGTATTGACAGACGTCTTGATCGCAAAGGCGATCGCATCGTCAAGCGTTCGGACAAGCGCAAGAATCGCGGCAACTAGTCGCCTCGAGCATTGCGATTATGCAGAATAAGCCGGCAGCGCCATGCGCTGTCGGCTTTTTTATCGCGGACAATTTACTCAATTGCTGCGTAAATCAGTAAACTGTCCGCCACGATCACAGACAGAATAAAAAAACGGAGCTAACCATGACCAAGCGCTCATGGAACATTGACTCGTTAGTCCTGATCTTCTCTTTCATCGTTGTTGCGCAACTTTTGTCGTACGTCATTCCACACGGCGAGTTTGAACGGCAGCCGTACCCCGAAAATCCGGACCGGACGATGGTGGTCAGCGGCACCTATGGCAGCCTGAGCGCCGAAGATGAAGTCACGATCGCTCCCTGGCATTTTCTCGTCGCAATTCCAAAGGGCCTGGAAGCGGCACAGGATATTATTTTCCTGATTTTCCTCGTCGGTGGTGTGATTGCGATCTTGCGCAAAAGCGGGGCAATCGATGCCGCATTGCATGGTGCGGTTGCACGGCTGGGCAAGAGCCCGTGGATACTGATCGCAGGCTGTCTCGTCATATTCAGTCTCGGTGCCTACACGATCGGCATGGGGGAAGAATACGTCCCGTTGGTACCGATCATTGTCACGATGAGTCTCGCCATGCGCATGGACGCCATCGTTGCGATGGGCATGGTCTGGGTGCCTTACGGCATCGGTTGGGCATGTGCCGGTACCAACCCGTTCGGCGTCATCATTGCGCAAAACATCGCGGGTGTGCCGCTGATGTCGGGGTCAGGTGTGCGCCTGGTCATGATGGTAGCTTTTCTCGGCATAGCATTTCATCACTTGTATCGCTATGCGATACGCGTGCAAAGAGACCCGTCGACGAGCTTTGTTGCGCATATTGACTACAGCACCGGTTTCGAAGCGCCCGATGACATCAAATTGACGGGCCGGCGTATTGCCATTCTGTTTGTTTTCATTGGCGGTATTGTTGGATTTGTCATCGGTGCCAAGGACTACGGATGGTATATCGGGGAACTTAACGCAATATTTCTTGCTATCGGGATTGTCACTGCATTGATCGCGAGAATTCCGGCGGGCGAAACCAGTCAGGCGTTTCTCAAGGGCGCGGCAGGGATGACGGCTGCTGCACTGATCGTTGGCTTTGCACGCACGATCGAAGTCGTGTTGTCCGATGGCCAGATTATCGATTCGATCATTTACGGGATCGCGAGCGTTCTCGAAGGTTTGCCGGCAGACGCTGCGGCAGTCGGCATGCTCGCCGTGCAGACGATCTGCAACTTCTTTATCCCATCCGGCAGCGGCCAGGCCTTCGTCACGATGCCGATCATGTCACCGCTGGCAACATTGACCGATGTTCCGCAACAGACCGCAGTGCTCGCCTACCAGTTCGGTGACGGGTTCACGAACATGATCGTGCCAACGAGCGCACTTGTCATGGGCGCGCTTGCGCTTGGCAAGGTCCCTTACACGGCCTGGGTACGTTTTGTAGGTCCGCTGCTGCTGAAGATCTTTGCGCTCGCGATCGTGTTCCTGATTCTGTCAATCCATATCGGCGAGGCTGTCGGATTCTACTGAAGCCTATGCTTCGGGAGCCTTGTTGAGGAACGCTACGATCATGCCGAGAATCAGGACTGTGATGCTTTCACCAGTGGACTGTTGTACTGCCAACTTGCCCGGTGTCTGTTGCACCACGTAGTAAATCGTAAAAGTCGGAATGGCACTTCGTGTAGAATTGTTGGCGACGCCAGTACCTAACGCACAGGAAGATGTATGGCCACAGTTTGGGGAGAACTGAAACGACGCAATGTTGTGCGCGTAGCGATTGCGTATGTGATCGCCAGCTAGCTGATTCTGCAGCTGGCAAATATTCTGATTCCGTTGTTGGGTTTGCCCACGTGGACCGAAAGATTTGTGCTTCTCATTATTTTGATTGGTTTCCCGCTGGCGATGTTCTTTGCCTGGGCCTTCGAGCTCACACCCGAGGGATTAAAAAAGGAAAAGCATGTTGATCGCTCCGAGTCAGTCACCCACATAACCGGGCGGAAGCTGGATTTCATTATTATCGGCGTACTCGCGGCCGCATTGATTTTCTTCGCCGCAGACAAGTATGTGCTGGTCCCGGACCTGAGTACGCCGACCGAATCGATTAGAGAAATTGTCGCCACCGACATTCGGAAGTCGATCGCCGTGCTGCCCTTCGTCAATATGTCGTCGGATCCGGAGCAGGACTATTTCTCGGATGGACTGTCCGAAGAAATTCTGAATCTGCTCGCAAAAGTTCCGGATCTGAAGGTGATTGGTCGGACTTCGTCGTTCGCATTCAAGGGCAAGGACGTGGATCTGCGCGACATCGGCCAGGCTCTCGATGTGAGCACGGTGCTAGAAGGATCGGTTCGCAAGTCGGGTGATCGTGTGCGTATCACGGCGCAACTGATCGATGTCTCCGATGGCGCGCATCTATGGTCCGAAACCTATGACCGAACCCTCACAGATATCTTCGCTGTGCAAGACGATGTGGCGGCCGAAATTTTACGCGCACTGCAAATACATGTCGGCGCGGCTCCTAAGCGCGGGCGTCCTACCGAGAACTCAGAGGCCTACGCGCTGTTTCTCAAAGGCAGGGCTGCATTTAATTCTACCGAGTGGTATGACGCTGACGCGTTCTTGCGGCAAGCCGTCGAGCTCGATCCGGACTTCGCAGAAGCCTTCGAATATCTGGCTTATATCCAGTGGTATGAGGCCGGATGGTTTGTCGATGTGGTAGGCGGACAACGGCGCACCTACGAGACTGCCGCCAGGGCGCTCGCCATTGACCCGAATCTTGTGCTCGCGCGAGCGATGTACGAAGTAGCAAATATCGAAACATTAACCTACCGGGGCGCGACAGAAGCGCTCGAGCAGGCCGTGCATGATCAACCGGGTAATCCGGCGCTTCTGGACACATTGTTCTGGTACACAATGGGGGCTGGATATTTTGAGGAATCCCTTAGTCTTGCTGAGCGATATGTCGAGCTCGAACCGCTGATGCCGCAAGCGCACCATACTTTGAGCGATGCGCTCTATGTGCTTGGGCGGTATGGCGAAGCCGCTGCCGCGATAGAAGTCGCCGACCAGCTGGGCAGCACCGTGTCGAAGTGGGTTACGGGCACTGAAAATTTAGTGAATGGGCGAGACGACATTGCAATCGCCAACTTCGAGGCCTCTATGAAGCAAAATGGGTTGGCCAGCGACTGGGTCAGGGACCTGGTGACCGGCGCCCGTGATCCGGTTACAGGTCAGGCACACCTGGATCGCCGCATTCCCGATATTGTCGCGTCCATGCCAGTCGTGAGTGCCTATAATATGCGCTTGAGTCTGAAGCAGTGGTACGTGTTTTTCGGATTCCTTGATCGATACTACGAACTCATTCTTGAACATGAGATCAACGATGCAGAATGGTCGGAGGCCGAGCTGCTTGTGTATTCTGGCACCGTATTCTGGCACCAGGGTTTTACGGCGCATCCGAAGTATCTAGCAGTCGCCGAATCCATGGGTATCGTCGAGTTGTGGGAAAATCGTGGCCCGCCGGATTTCTGTGAAAAAGTTAGCGGTGAATGGGTCTGCGAATAATCTTGGCAGGTCCTGATCTTAATCGCTTGCCGCAAACTCAATTTTGCCAATTTCGCTGTTGATCAAGGCCATCCATTCGTTTCGACCCAGGGAGTCGCGTGCATAGATAAGCCCGATAGCCACACGGGAATTTTTGTCCGAAGGCCAGTCATCAACTATTAGCGGCTTTTCTTCAATTTCCACCCACAATTGATAATCGCCATAAGTTAACGAATGTCCTCGGTGAACCCAATGACTGTATTTCATTTCCAGGTTGGATAAATAGCGATTCGCGAAAACTTCCGCGGCTCTTGGCTTCGAAAAATACCATTCGCCGAAAATACTGCCGACAATCGAACTCTCAGGTGATACGAAGATGCTGATCGAATCGATATGGTGAGGGTGTTGACCGGGATTCACGGTATAAATCATTGCACCCATTACATGATTCATGCCAACGGCCCCTGGTGGCACTGCGAACTTCTCGCCCAGCTTGAAGCCGAGATACTCACCATCGTTTGCGTCAGCGAGAACTGCGGTGTTGATACAGAAGAGGCCAAATAGAATCAGCTTGTGCAACATGACGTACTTCACCTCATTGAAGTTCCTGCAGTAATGACAGGTTGTCTTCGGCAGATGGAAAATAGGTCGGCGATAACCGAATCGCTTCAGTCAAGTAGCGCTTCGCCTGCATGAGGTCGCCATTTTCGATCGCTGCGTACCCGGCGCTATTCAATGCGTTTGCCTCAGTCATAACGAGCTTGTAGGTTCTTATGGCTTCTCGGTACAAGCCTTCTTCGGCGTAAATCTTGCCCAGGTTTGCCCATGCATGTAAA
>JADFKA010000090.1 GCA_022565135.1 Pseudomonadota bacterium | reverse complement strand
GGTATCCGCTGACATGTGCAAAACCGCAAACGAGCGTTGCTCCATAGAGTTTCTTGAATTCCTGAAACTCAGAACCATCGACGATACGGGCAATGACCTCACGAACGTCATAGGGAAACCGGTATTCTCGCGACACAATGCCGTAGATATCTTCTGCCGGATACGCGGGCGGAACTGCATCTCGCATTTTCAAACAGCTGGTCTTCGAGATATTGAGATTGGCAACAATTTCTCTCGCGATCATCAGAGCATGATCGTCATCGTCCGCAAGGTGATCGGTGACGCCCGATATGCGCGAGTGGACACTGCCGCCGCCGAGAGTCTCCGCATCGACAATCTCGCCGGTTGCTGCTTTGACGAGCGGCGGGCCCCCGAGAAAAATCGTACCCTGGTTGCGAACGATAATGGCCTCATCACACATCGCTGGCACATACGCTCCGCCCGCCGTACACGAGCCGAGGACGGCGGCGATCTGCGGTATGCCTTTCGCTGACAGTCGAGCCTGGTTGAAGAAAATGCGTCCGAAATGATCGCGGTCCGGGAATACCTCATCCTGAAGTGGCAGAAACGCCCCGCCCGAATCGACGAGATAGATACAAGGCAGGCGATTTTGCTCCGCGATTTCTTGCGCGCGAAGGTGTTTCTTTACCGTCAGCGGGTAGTAGGTGCCACCCTTGACGGTTGCGTCGTTCGCCACGATCATGCACTCGGTATCATTGACGCGTCCGATCCCTGTAATGATGCCCGCCGCAGGGACATCGTCATCATAAACGCCCATTGCCGCCAGCTGACTTAATTCCAGAAATGGCGAATCGTCGTCGATCAACACCTTAATCCGGTCACGCGGCAGTAGTTTGCCACGCGCCAGATGTCGCTCTCGTGACCGCTCCGGGCCACCCTTGAGCACTTCTTCTTGCACATCCCTGAGAGCCTGTGCCAGTACCTCGTTAGCGGCCTTGTTGTTCGCGAATTCTTCCGACTCACGATCGACCTTGGTCTCAATTATTGGCATTAAACAACTCGCGGCCGATCAACATACGCCTGATCTCGCTGGTGCCCGCACCGATCTCATAGAGTTTCGCATCCCGCATCAGTCTCCCCGCCGGGTATTCGTTGGTATATCCATTGGCACCAAGCGCCTGGATCGCTTCGCTTGCCATCCACGTGGCTTTTTCTGCTGCGACCAGAATACAGCCGGCCGCATCGAAGCGGGTAGTCTGCTCGCGATCACAGGCCTTTGCTACCGCATAGACATAGGCACGACAACTGTTCATCGATGTATACATGTCTGCAAGCTTGCCTTGCATGAGCTGAAATTCACCGATAGGACGGCCGAATTGTTTGCGATCGTGGACATAGGGCATGACGACGTCCATGCACGCGCGCATGATACCCAGCGGGCCTCCCGCCAGCACCACTCTTTCGTAGTCCAGGCCGCTCATGAGAATACTTGCACCCTTGCCCTCATCGGCCAGACGATTGGCAGCGGGCACCCGACAGTTCTCGAGCAATACCTCGCTCGTGTCCGAGCCGCGCATGCCCAATTTGTCCAGCTTTTTTGGGGTAGACAACCCAGGCGTACCACGCTCAACGATAAATGCGCTGAGCCGGGCACTGCCCGCATCGGGATCGGTAACGGCGTAAATGATCAGCACATCGGCCAGCGGCGCATTAGTGATCCACATTTTGGATCCATTCAGAACATAGTCGTCGCCATCGCGAACAGCGGTTGCGCGCATGCCCATGACATCGGAACCCGCACTGGCCTCGCTCATAGCCAATGCGCCGAGATGCTCGCCCGAAATTAATCTGGGAAGGAACCGGCCCTTTTGCGCGTCGTCGCCCCAACGTTTGAGTTGATTGACGCACAGATTCGAGTGCGCGCCATAGGAAAGACCGACCGATGCGGACGCACGGCTGATTTCTTCCATCGTGACTACATGGGCCAGATAGCCCAGGCCTGAACCGCCAAACTCCTCGTCTACCGTTATTCCGAGAAGACCTAGCTCGCCGAGCTGCGGCCACAGATCGAGAGGGAAATCATTGCTCGCATCGATAGCGGCCGCGCGAGGTGCAATCCTGTCGGTTGCGAACGCACGCACTGTCTCGCGTAAGAGGTCAATGTCCTCGCCGAGCCCAAAATCAAAATCGAACATCACCTGTCCTGCCACATTAACCCGCTTACATTGATTGTCGGCATCGGAGTGTCTGCACTGAATACCCTATTGGTGGTAGCTGCAGATTTCGGCACCATCAATCGCGTTTTCAAACACAATTGCGATCTCTTTGCTTAACTCTATCGGCATCACGAGCGCGATAAATCGTTAATAAACAGAGAAAAAAGCCCGGTTTGCGATGTAATGCCGAGTTTTGTGAACAGATTGCGTTTGTGCACCATGACGGTCCCCGGTGCGATGCGAAGCACGCGCGCGATCGACTTCGCCGAGTGGCCGCGCAGCAATAGTTGCGTAATCTCGCGTTCACGAGCCGTGAGCAGCGAGTCGCCGAAATTCTCGAAACAGCGCGTCAGCCTGCGGTGCAAGCTCTCATTGCGCCCGGTTTTGTCCTCGACGGCAACCCGCCGCTCCCAGATGTTACGCATCGCCGCATGCACTATGGTCTCGATCGATCGAATTCGATCCAGTTCCGTTTTCGTGAACATCTTCTTGCGCCGGCCGACCACCAGGACCAGTGTGCTCATGTCCGACACGCTGAGCAGAAAGTCCATCTCATCTCTGAGATGCGTGCGTTCGTAATAGCGCCGGTAATACTCACTCGAGCGAAATCGGTCGGGAGTCTCATCGCGAAATCGGCAAACAGACGGTTTGTCAACGCGCATAGCCAGCTGGTAAAGCGGATCGAGCAGATAGGGGCCTGCAAGGTATCGATCGAGGTAGTGCGCAGCACCGGCAGGCTCCAGCGTATGATGAATCACATCAGGAGGAGCGTCGCGGTGAAATGCCAGCAGACAGGTCCCTTCATGAGTGACGGCGATCCCGATCGCTTTGATCAGCGCATCACAAGTGGACCGAGCATCGCCGCTTCTGACCAGCGCTGCAATCGCCTCGTGCCAGTCGGGCGAATCGAAACGAGTTCTCACCGCAGTGACATTGCGGGATCAGAACGACATCAGGAAGGATGCGGCATTGCCGCCGATGGGTCCTTGTGCCGCTCGCGCCGAGCGCAGGTATTCCTTGCCGCTCGGATAATCATCGGGCTGCGGATTGCATATTCTCAGAACGCGATTGCAGTGATACAGGCTGAGCTGAGAACGCAGCGGTATCACGAGCTCCGGATCGTCTTGCGTCAGTTCACGATGCAATGCCGGCAGCCGGTAACAGGGCACATTCATATTGAAGTGGTGTGCATTGTGATAACCGAAATTGAGAGTCAACCGGTTCACCCATGCAAATCGCAACGACAAGGGAACACTGAATGTATGTTCTTGCTCCCAGTCGCTATCGCCTTTGTGCGCAGGCTGCTCGTAGCGAAACAGGGTGGCAGTATAGGGGTAGTCGTGTTGCAGAGAATCCATGAATCGCAATACGTGCAACATCAGCAGGTAAGCGATAGCGTACAGAATCGCGACTTTCGGGAAAACCACTAACAAAACGATGTAGATTGTGCCTCGAATCAGAATGACGATGACATTGCGCACGCGCTGATCACGCCGCTGCGGAATGATGAACGACGTAAACATCATGATGAAGTGCATGATCAGGTCATGGGCCGGGATGTAGAACCATTCGAAGGCCTGCGTCACCCGCAGAACGAGCGGATGTTCAGCAAAGAATTCTTCGTACTCAAACCACACGACGTCGCCGTTATCCACGTGGTGCCGAAAATGTTTGTAACGCATGTCCTCGAAGGTGCCATAAGCTGCGCCGCAGAACCAGCTCATGACACGGCCTAATCTGGCGTTGAGACGACTGCGTTTGAAAATCAACTGATGGCCGCACTCATGTATCAGGTATGCGGCGATTATCATCGCATGCGCAAGCAACATCGTGGCAACCAGATTGACAGGCCAGGCCGAATGAAAAAGTCCTGCGAAACCAATCAGATAGCCGCAGACGACATACAACACACTCATGCTGTAATAACGCAGCCCCGCTGCTTCTTTGAGTACTGTCGTGAGCATCGCCAATCACCACTGATCCGAGTTTTCTTTGTACACTGCATACGCACGTATTGCGAGTGCTCCGTCAAGGTGATATTGATGGAGTACTATTACGGCTGAACACAGGCAGACGTTACTAAGAGAGACCACGAATGAAGCTTGTCACCGCCATTGTTAAACCCTTTCGCCTCGACGATGTTCGCAACGCATTAAGTGAGGTCGGCATCCAGGGAATGACGGTCAGCGAGGTCAAAGGCTTCGGTCGACAACGCGGGCATACCGAGCTATACCGCGGTGCTGAGTATGTTGTCGATTTTCTGCCCAAGGCCAAAATCGAAGTTGCAGTACCCGACGACCTCGTCGAGCGTATTGTCGAGGCTATCATCGAGAGTGCGAGAACGGGCAAGGTTGGTGACGGTAAGATTTTCGTGACCAACCTTGACCAGGTTTGGCGAATCCGCACGAATGAAACTGGCGACAGCGCTCTCTAGTCTTTCGTAAAACAGAACGCGTTCAACTTGTTGCCGTCAAGATCACGAAAGTAGCCAGCGTAAAAATTCTCGAATCGCACTCCGGGCACACCTTCATCGGTGCCGCCAAGTTCCAGCGCTTTTGCATGAAAAGCATCAACCTCTTCAGGCGCACGCATAGCAATCGCCACCATGACACCATTACCGACCGTTGCCGATTCACCATTGAATGGTCTCGTAATCGATACCCCAGTTGCCTTGGGCCCGGTGGACCAGGCAATGAATTTTTCCGTGTCGAACATGCGACTTGCCCCGATCGTCGCGAACAGTTCATCGTAGAACTTCGCCGCCTCATCCAGCCGATTGGTGCCGAGTGTTACGTAGCCGATCATGATGTTCTCCTTATCGTTATTGGCCAATAATGCTACGCCACTTGCTGAGCTTATTTGCAACCGACATCGCCGCATAGGCCGGGCTGGTCGAGGGCAGCGTTGCGTAGCGCACGCGCGCAGGGTCGAGACCGGGTTGAACCATCCTTGACCAGAGCTGCGCCGCTTTTTTTCCATTGAAAAAAACCCGTTCGACATCGGGATGCATCTCGAAAAATACTGCAAAATCATTTGCTTGTGCCGACTCCATTCGAATGGCGGCGTCCATGCTGCCGGGCCGAACTGAACTCGCAAGGACATCCCAGAGGGCAATTCGATTCTCGACGAGCGCCTGGCATCGTTCTTCATACATACCTGTGGCGCCGAAGAGCTCACTCATGATTGGCCAGAATGCGTTTTGCGGATGCGCGTAGTACTGCCCGGCATCGATTGAGCGTTGACCAGGCAGGCTACCAAGTATCAGGATTCGCGCATTGGCGCCAGCAACCGGCGCAAAGCCACTGGAAGACGCAGCATGGCCGCTGGTCGTCACATCAATAACCGAGTTCCGGGTTCTCGACGTTGAGTAGCGCATCGCCGGCGACGAATCGCGCCAGGTTTTCCTTGATCAGGATGTTGTGCCGCACCCGGTTTCCGCCTCGACTCGCTACATGAGGCGTAATGATGACATTGTCCATGTGCCACAGCGGATGGTCCGCAGGCAATGGTTCGGGATCCGTAACATCAAGCCCGGCCCCTGCTATCTGACCGCTCTCGAGCGCCGCAACCAGGGCATCGGTGATAACAGTACGACCACGCCCAACGTTGATAAAATGCGCGCCACGCTTGGTGGCGGCAAAAAATTCACTGTCGATAAGCCCGTTTGTCTCCGCCGTCAGTGGCAGCGCATCGACGATAAAGTCAGCGTCGCCAGCCAGCTCAATAAGCTCATTCGGCAATCCTAGGTAATCGACAAATTCCGGGCCCTCTCGTGAACTACGGCGAGTCCCGATTACACGCATATCCAGAGCTGCCGCACGCCGTGCGACCTCAGTACCAATTCCGCCCAGCCCAATCACGAGCACCGTTTTACCAGCGATCGACTGCAGGCCACGCGTAAATTCAGGCCCACGCTCCCAGGCACTCTCTGACATGGACTTGGCATAGTTCGGTATTTTTCGCGCGAGGCTTAGTATCAATGCGGTCACATGTTCGGCGATAACCGGCGACAACATCTTCTGCATATTGGTCAGTAGAATCTCATCATTCGCAATGCGCTCGATGGGCATGCATCTATCAGCACCTGCTGAAAATATTTGTACCCAGAGCAATTTCTTCGCAGCCGCAACGAATCGATCCGAGCAAAAACCAATGATCGCATCGGCGTCTGCCGCATGCTGCATGGCGTCGGCTTCTGAATTGACTCCGATTAATTGCACGTTCGGAAGAGCCTTTTGCAAGTCCGCGATAAGGGCATCGTCGGCTTTCATCAGAATTTTTTTTGGTCATGCCAACCCGGCCTGTCGCTCACAGGTACAGGCCCCGCTTCGATTCCTGTCTCACGAATCAGCTGCTCAATTCCGGACTGGGCGTGCAGCGAACACGCACCAAACAACAACAGCGCCACAATCATTTTACGCAGAATGGGAAAAATCATTGGCTCGTCCAATACCAAAAGGTCGCCACAGCATAATGCAGCGCATTGAGCGCTGCCAATGACTTAAGGTATGGGGACGTTATCAGGCCGGGAAGAAGTCGATCGGTTTCGTTGTCGTGATTGGCTCTACATCCTTGTCTTCAAAGCGGAACATCTTGACGCGTTGTACGAGCTTGCGTTCGAGATCCGGGTCACCCAGTTCGCTCGAAATGATCTCGCAAAACGTCACTAATCCGTTTGGTGCAATCGTAAGGCGCAGGACGAGCTTGCCCTCGAGTGTCGGGTTGATTCGCAGCGCGCGATTGTAGAGAGCAAAAATTAGACCCTTGTTTCTGTCGAAAACAAGCTCGATTTCTTCACGTGAGCGCGAAGCCCTGCCGCTGATGCCCGTGCGACGAGCGCCACCGGCCCCTCGGCCAAGGCCGGCAACCAGACTCGAAACCCGGGTCGTCGATCGACCC
>JADFKA010000089.1 GCA_022565135.1 Pseudomonadota bacterium | reverse complement strand
AGAAGCTCTTGTTGTATGGCGGCGCGATTCAACTCGCCGGGACGGTCAAAGGACGCAAAGCGAGCCGCCACGCGACGTCGGACTGGATGGCGCTTGAGCAGGAACGTGGTATTTCAATCACGTCATCGGTCATGCAGTTTCCGTATAATGGTTACGTCATCAACCTGCTGGACACGCCAGGGCACGAAGACTTCTCCGAAGACACGTATCGCACGCTAACGGCGGTCGATTCGGCGCTGATGGTCATCGACTGCGCGAAAGGCGTCGAGCGGCGCACGATCAAACTCATGGAAGTATGTCGGCTGCGAAATACGCCGATCATGACCTTTATCAACAAGCTTGACCGTGACGGACGTGAGCCGATTGAGCTGCTCGATGAAATCGAGTCAGTCCTCAATATTCAGTGCTCACCCGTGACCTGGCCAATTGGCATGGGCCGTGCACTCAAGGGTGTCTACCACTTGCTGCAGGACCGCATCTATCTGTACGACAGCGTCGGTCGACAGAAGGCCTCCGCGATACGCGTCGTGGATGGACTGCATTCGGACGCAGCGACGGCAGTGCTCGGCGACGATGCGGATAGATATCGTGAGGAGGTCGAGCTCGTCAAAGGCGCCTGTCCTGAACTCTGCATCGACGATTACCTGCAGGCGCGGCAGTCGCCGGTATTTTTCGGCTCGGCATTGTCAAATTTCGGCGTTAAGGAACTACTGGACGAGTTCGTGCGCTATGCGCCGACACCGCTTCCTCGCGAGACGGAGCAGCGTGATGTGGCACCGAATGAGACGCATCTCACTGGCTTCGTGTTCAAGATACAGGCGAACATGGATCCGGGTCATCGCGATCGAATCGCATTTATGCGTATTTGTTCAGGGGAATACCGCAAGGGCCTGCGCGTACTTCATGTGCGCTCTGGTAAGGAGATGAAGATCGCCGATGCGATCACTTTCATGGCTGCTGACCGGCAGCAAGCCGAGTTCGCGTATGCGGGCGACATCATCGGGCTTCACAATCACGGCACAATCAACATCGGTGACAGCTTCACCGAAGGCGAACATCTGCGTTTTATGGGAATTCCTAATTTCGCTCCGGAGATCTTTCGCCGTGCGGTTTTACGCGATCCGTTACGCCTCAAGGCACTGAAAAAGGGTCTTGCGCAGCTCTGCGAGGAAGGGGCGACACAGTTGTTCAGGCCCTTACGCAACAACGACCTGATTCTCGGCGCTGTTGGACCATTACAGTTCGAGGTCGTGGCACATCGACTGCAGCATGAATACAAAGTCGAATGTCAGTTCGAAACTATCAACGTTGCAACGGCGCGCTGGATCGAATGCGACGACGAAAAAATGCTTGCCGATTTCGAACGCAGGGCACATGACAATCTCGCGCTCGATCACGGTGAGCACCTGGTCTACATTGCACCGACGAAAGTAAATCTCAATTTGACCGAGGAGCGCTGGCCCGAAATCGCATTCCGGCAAACGCGCGAGCATTGATAGTTAACAAGAAAGTATTCGCCTGGGCCCTTTATGACTGGGCGAACTCGGCATTCGCGCTGAGCGTGCTCGCCGTGCTATTCCCGTTGTTTCTGGGCAGTTACTGGAGCGTCGGCGACTCGGGCGCCTCGGTGACGGCACGCCTGGCCTGGGTCACAGCGGCGGCCAGCGCTATTGTCAGCATTCTGGCACCGATATTTGGCACGATTGCCGACACGGGCGGCTACCGCAAACGCTTCCTGCTGGTGCTGGCACTGGTAGGCGCGACAATGACCGCGTCACTGGGATTGGTTGGTGAAGGCGGCTGGCCGTGGGCACTGGGGATGTACCTGCTTGCATCCGTTGGATTTTATAGTTCGACAGTTTTTTATGATTCACTGATCATCGATGTTACGAAGCCGCGCTACTACAGCTTTGTCTCGTCGCTAGGTTTCTCGCTCGGTTACCTCGGCGGCGCGTCGTTACTGGCTTTGCATGTGTGGATGATCTCGTCGCCTGAGACGTTCGGGCTTGCGACGGCCGCCGACGCCATAAAAATTGCGTTCGTATCGGTTGGTGTCTGGTGGGCCGTATTCCTCATTCCTCTCATCGTCCTGGTGCCCGAGCAGCGAACCGGCATGGTCGTCGCTGGCGGAGTGCTGCGAGCGGCTTATACCAAACTTCGGGCAACGATTCGCAACGTGCGCCGCTACCGCGACGTCGTCAATTTTCTGATCGCGTATTTTCTGTACATTGCCGGCGTCTTCACTGTGATTTTCATGGCGGCCAATTACGGACAGAGACTGGGTTTCAACACCGGGGATCTGGTCAGGGCACTGATGATCACGAATTTTGTCGGTTTCTTTGCCACCTTGCTGTACGGTTATTTCGGCCACCGGTTTGGGCCGAAACCCGGTATCTATTTCGCCCTCGTCGTCTACGTTGCCGTGTCGAGCTGGGCGGTATTCATGCACGACGTCAGGCAATTCTATGTAATGGCAATCGTTATTGGCTGCGTTCAGGGCGGCGTCCAGGGCTTGAGCCGGTCAATGTACGCCGCATTGATTCCGCCCGATCAACCGGGTGAATTTTTTGGTTTTTACAACATGATTACCAAACTGTCGCATGTACTCGGGCCAGTAATGGTCGGACTCGCCGCGACGTTTTCAGACGCGCCAGAGTACGTGCTGCTGGTTTTGATACCACTTTTTGCTGGCGGTGGATTATTGTTGATGAGGGTGAGATAACGCGGACACCGCGATTTTCAGGCGCTGTAAAGCAGCCGGGTCAACTGGCCCGTATCGGGCGTCGAGATAAGCTGATGTAATCGTGTCAATCGAATCGGCGCTAAATCGCGACCGCACTCTGGTCGCATAGGCTGCGGGTGTTTCGCCAATGGATATCGTTACGCCGGTTTTGTGTATAAAGCGCTGATAAAGCACGGCTGCACGGTCGCGAGGAGGCGGTCGGTTGCGCAAAAAAAGTAGCAGGCTGATCACTGCGACCAATGCGACGACGAGGCTGACGAGCGTCAACATCATCTTGCGCCAGTCCGGGTCGTCCATGCCGAGCCATTGCATGAATTTGTCCTGGTTTTCCGGTCCGTAACCGAGCACCCAGTCGTTCCATTTCGCGTTCATTGCGTCCCAGGTTAATGACAGCCGGTGTAACAGCGCTGACGGTGGCAAGAGGCCCCAGGCAGCCGCGGTGCCATCGAGCATCGCGCCGCTGATCCCGGCATCAATTCGCTCGGGTGCAACGGCTGCCGTCGGATCGACGCGGGTCCAACCGACTCCCTCCAGCCATATCTCGGTCCATGCATGAGCATCGGCCTGGCGCACGATCAGGTAGTCGCCCATCGGGTTCATTTCGCCGCCCTGGTAGCCGAGCACGATGCGTGAGGGAATTCCTGCTGCACGCATCATGACTGCGAAAGCAGAGGCGTAGTGTTCACAAAAGCCGCGCTTGGTGTCGAACAGGAATCGATCCACCGAATTACTGCCCAGAGGCGGCGGTCGCAGCGTATAGAAGTACTCTTCCTCGTGAAATTTCATTAACACGGCCTCGACAAAGTCCGCATTCGATCCGGCGACGGCACGCATCTGCTGTGCGAGCCGAACGGTTCTTGGATTGCTGCGGGCAGGTATAGCCAAATACCTGTCGCGAATAGAACGGCTCATCTCCAGGTCGACCTGGTACTCGGTGTAAGAGATCACATCGTAGGCAACACGTTGGTCAATGGGTTGCATACGCCACAACTGCTGTTGCGGTCCGATATTGGTTCGCGCAAGAGACCATGCGTAGGGCATATCCAGTGCAAACACCCACTGTTGCCGCGTCGGTTCGAGCGTAACCATGTAGGCGACCGGTGCGCCGCCGAAAACAATCTGGTCTTCGGGCTGACTGGCAATCGTCAGCTCGTCACCGGTCCAGGTACGGCCGTTGAAATGCTGCAGGACAAGGCCGCGCCAATATTGATCACGGGGGGCGGGAATCGTGTTGTCGAAGTTCACGCGAAATGCAACGGCAGATGACAGCGACAGAGAGCTGATATCACCCGGACTCATCGTATCGCTGATTCCGGATGATGCGGTGCCAGTGTCGATCGGTACGGCCCAGAACGGAGACGCCAGGCGTGGAAAGAATATCCACATCGCTAGCGCAAGCGGCACGGCGTACAGCACGAGACGAGTGCTGGTCCTGAAATTCTGGCGCATCGTTTCGGATTCTGCGGCCGACATCCTGAGCCAGGCGGTCATTGTGAGCAACACAGCAAGCAGCAGGTATGGCAGCGACCAGAGATACTGTTCGCGCAACAACGATGACATGACAAGAAATACGGAAATGAACAGCAAGACGAACTGATCGCGTCGTCTGCGAGTTTCGAGTAACTTGAGTGCCGCCATGATTGCGAGCAGCGCCGAGCCCGGTCCGACGCCGCTGATTGACGAGTAAGTAACCAGCACACCAAGAAAACAGAGCATTGCGAGAATCGCTCGGATCCAGGTCGATGGCAAAGCGCGACGACGACGCTCGATCGTATAGCGCCAGCTCGCGCATACGAAAAAGGCACCCGTAATCCAGAAAGGCAGGAACTGCACGTGAGGGGCGAGCGCAAAGGCCAGCGCCGCCAGTGTCCAGGGCAGGCTTGCCAACAACGATCCGTCAGTACCGCGAGGCTTAGCCACGATTGTCGTCCAGTCCGTACAAGGCCAGTGCCTCCAGGCACCTGCGTCGGTGCGCCGCGCCATGTGCGGGAGTAAACGCCTGGCCTGAGAGCCGCAGGCCATAGTCTTCACGAGTCCGGTCGGTATCGATGATCCAGCGTGTCAGAATCGACAGGCGTATTTCGGCATCGTTTGCGTCGATAGCATCAAAATCGAACCACTGACTGCTGGTATCAGCACCGGCAAACTGCTTGGAGAACAGTTGTCCGCTGCGTGCGTAGGCTTTCCACGCTACGTGGCGTGGTGAATCACCATCGTGAAATTTGCGCAAGCCGGCGAAGTCCTCTTCGCCGCGAGCGTCGTGTTGCCTGTGACCCTGTGCTGACTGAGTGGGTGGCGGTCGCGGCGCGTCGTCCATTGCATGCGGGTAGACGAGTCCCTGCAGCTCCATGTGCAGCCAGGTCCAGGAACGAAACAGTTCGAACGGGAATAATGTGCAGATGCCAAATCGGTCAAGCCGAATCCAACCGCGCCTGGTGGTCGGCACCGCGAGAACGAACACCTTGCTCTCACCTGGACGCAGATCGAGAACTTCACTTACTTCTGCGTCTGTATACAGCATGATGCCGCGCCGTGCACTCCTGGAGTGATTGATGATGGCAACTCGAAATTTTGCGGTTTGCCCTGCGAATATCGGTTCAATGCCGGCGAAACTGAGTTCGAGACCGACCAGATTTCGCTGGCATTGATGCATCGATACAAAGCCAAGGCCACCAAGAAGAAAGGTGAGCACGAATGACAGGTTGTTGTTGTAGTTCATCGAACCCAGCAACATTGCAAATGTCATCAGTGCGAAGACGAGACCCACGCCGGTTGGAAGAATGTAGATGCGACGCGACTGCAGGCTCGTGACCGACGCATCGATTCCCTGGCGCTTCCTGGCCCAACGCCTGACGCGACGACGCGCGGCGGCCGTCAATGCAGCTGCAATGCCGATCCTAGGGAATGGCCACTGTATCGAGGACATGTTGGCAAAGCTCGGCTGAGGAACGGTAGCTGGTGTTTCCCGCCGGTTGCAGACGGTGACCGGCAACAGCGGCAAATACGGCTTGGATATCGTCAGGGTAAACGCCCGAGTGGTGCTCGACGTAGGCGTGTGCTTTGGCGGCCGCGACCAGTGCGATGGCGCCGCGCGGTGACAAGCCGATATCAATCTCGGGGGATTCACGTGTTTGTCGCACGAGTGCCTGAATATAGTCGACCAGCGGGCTACTCATATGCACGCCAGATGCGATTTCCTGTAATTTTTGCAATTGCGCAGGAGTACATACTGCATCGATTTCGTTGAGCATCGAGCGACGGTCACCGCCGGTTAGCAACATACGTTCGTTTTCTTCATTGGGATAGCCCAGTTCCAGGCGCATCAAAAACCGGTCGAGTTGCGATTCGGGCAAAGGAAAAGTTCCAATCTGATCGGCCGGGTTTTGCGTCGCCACGACGAAAAAAGGCCTGGGCAATTGACGTGTATTGCCATCGACCGTTACCTGGTACTCCTCCATGGCCTCGAGCAGCGCGCTTTGGGCTTTCGGTGTCGCGCGGTTGACCTCGTCGGCAAGAATCAGCTGCGTAAAGATCGGGCCGGGCTGGAACTCAAACTCACCCTTGTTCTGTCGAAAGACCGATACGCCGACAATGTCGGCCGGCAACAGGTCGCTCGTGAACTGAATGCGGCGAAAGCTCAGGCCAAGCACGCGTGCCAGGGCCTGTGCGAGCATGGTTTTGCCGAGACCCGGCAAATCCTCTATTAGCAGGTGGCCGCGAGCCAACAGGCAGGAAAGGGCGAGGCCAATCTGTTTGTCTTTGCCGAGGATGATACTGCCCAACACCTCGCGAGCGCGACCCAAGGCGGCACGATCCGCGTCTTTGCCAGTAGGCAATTGTTCGAGTGTGTTGCCGCCCTGCATTTGAGTTCCTCGGTTGTCAGCCGCGCAGCGTGCCTGCCTGCGCAGCTGCTATCGTCGCGGATACGCGGCTGGAATGCACATCAGACCAGCCAGACTGTGATGTAGTCCTCAGATTTATACCGGCTTCAATCGAGCTCGGCCAGCTTCTCAAGTTGCTCCGCCAGCTGCGCGATGGTTTTTTTGAATTCAGCGGCGCGCTGCCGCTCTTTCGTGACTACCTCAGCCGGTGCATTGTTCACAAAATTCGCGTTGTCGAGCTTGCCCTGTGCGCGATCCAGGTCCGCCATGCTTCGCTGCTGCTGCTTTTCGAGTCGGTTACGTTCAGCTGCCACATCAATCAGACCCTGCATCGGTACCAGCAAGTGCATCTCGCCGAGGAGGGCCGTCGCAGAAACTGGCGGTTCCTCACCATCGTCAAGCACTGCGATCGACTCGACTCGACCGACGCCCTGCAGCAGGCTTGCAAAAGCTGCAGCACGTTGTTGATCCGTGTCGCTGCAATGCTGCAAGACTACGGGCACTGGTTTGCCCGGTGATATATCCATTTCCCCCCTGATTTGCCGGATTCCGA
>JADFKA010000088.1 GCA_022565135.1 Pseudomonadota bacterium | reverse complement strand
ATAAGGCTTGGCGCGAACCATACGGCGGCACATGATGTGTTTGCGCAGATAACGGGAAATGGGAGGTTGGTGTTCACGTTAGTCAGTCACCTTGTTGCCGTTCTTGCGAATTACTAGGTTTAATTGCTGTTGGACTAATTCGTTCAATTGTAATTACGCGTCCTTTTCCGTAGATCGCCTTGCCTGTCTTTTTCAAGAGAGCTATGCACTTGTCTATTTGCTTAAGGGCTTCGTCGACATACAACTGCATTGCATCAGTGTGTGACCGCAACATCGTGACGGGAACGACACCAATCTTCTGTTGAATTTCCTCGACGGTTGGCGTCTCGCTTCGCTCAAACGCGCTCGCCAATCTAGGTTGAAATTCTTTCATGTGATAGTTTGTGCGAGTTTCGATCGCGGCAGCGGCACGTATGAAAATTAGATCGGTATTGCCAACCTGAAGAGGAACTTGTCGATGCTCTGTTTCGCAAAGAAATACGAAGTCATCCGCGTGCAGTCGTAGGTGCGTAAGATTGCCAATAATCATGGGCTGCATGTCTATGAACGGCACATGTGTGTCTAGAAATGGTTCTATCGCCTGTTGACGGTAGTTAATCAACTCGTTCTGCATTTGGCCGAGTGCGATAGTTGTCCGATTTAGGACTGCCACCTCCGCGGTTTTTCGATTCAGCTTGTCGCGCCAGTTCTGCAACAGAATTGCGACTGCGGCACCGGCAAACGTAGCCAGGAGCGTCCGCGAAAAAGGCCAAACCCACGCGTAGTTTGGGCTAGAAACTTCTGCGGCTATTTCGATCACAAGCGGACTCCAGAGTTTTTTCTAATTCTCATTTCACATGGGCAAAGCTGAATTTGGCCGGACAGGCTAAAAAGTCGTTGTTCGAAAATTAGGCGTGAATCTCGACCGGCTCCGATCGAGTGCTGAGCGGTCCTCTGCCCACCATAGTCAGTCACTGGCATCAATTTCGTGTGCAAGGGCATTCAATAGAAGATCGCCGCAGTACGGCAACAAAATGTTTAGCATCTGAGCTGCGGTCAACGTTTTGAAGTAGTTATGAGAAAGAGTGGCACTAAAGGTATCTTCGCCAGAGCGTAATGTTATGACGAGATCGCGATTCGTCAGTTTCACGTCGACCAACCTTGCATCTAAAAACATTCCAATGTGTGGCGCGAAATTTTCCGGAACACCAGGCCAGGATGCTGGGTCACCAAGTTCATCTGATAGGATTCTGCGGGTCACGGTCATTCTGCCGAAGCCACTATTGTACTCCAGGATTTCTGTCCGCTCCGGTCAGCGTCCGCTGTCGCCGGAGGACCTCACCACGCTGCTGGCGATGATCGATCCTCGTCACGTCGAGCGATAGCCGCGGCTATCGGCACATCTGACGATATAGGGCGCGGAAACGGAAATGGGTGTTTCAACTTTTAAACACACGCGAAAACCAAGACTCGCAGCCCCGAACGGCTCATTGGCCAGGAAGGACCCGCGCTTAAAGTGTTTGCCCCTAGACCTCGCCTGACGAAAACCTCGGCTAACGCACCACCACTGACACTGTGTTGCCGCCTTTCACCAGCGGTATCACAACAAGCTGTGGCATCTAGGATCCAGCTGAGGATCGTTTTGCAAAGACATCTCAATGTCGGTGCGCGACAGATAGCGCGCGCTTGATACCGGCACATAGAGCACTGCTTCCCGAAGACAGTTGGGCGATTATAAGTAATTGTTATTAATAGGCATACTGGCGACGCCCGCGGACACAAATGCCTAACAAGTCATAACGGGTCCGGACTGATCCCGGCAATTTTCCGGCAGGGCACACACGGCGCGCACAACATCGGCAATATTGTGTCGGTCTGGAAAAGGCAAGTCAGTGTATGGCCGTAGGTTATCTGTCTATAAGAAATATGTCGTTCACGATCAAATGATCGTCCAGTAACGTATCGAGTCCACATCTGACCGAGAGTGATACGTGGCGACAGTTCCACAAATGACAGTAATGCCACCAATCCAGGCTGATAGCCTGGATGCGCTGCAGTCGGCGGTCGCCGGTTACGACAGAGAGCAGTTACTCTGGTCGAGCGGCTATCTTGCCGGAATGGCTGCTGTTCGTGTGGCTGAGCCGCTCTTGCCAGCCATGCAACCGGTTGCCCCTGCGGCAACGTCCACCTGGTCTATTTTCTTCGCTACCGAAACCGGCAGCAGCCGCCGTATCGCCGCGTTGCTTGCCGAGCGGTCTCGGGAGGCAGGTCTTGTCGTCGAGCTACATGACCTGCGTGACTATCGGCCTAAGGCGCTTGCCAGAGTGGAGAATGCGCTTTTTGTAGTTGCAACCCATGGCATCGGCGAAGCACCTGACGGTACTGAGATATTCTTTGAGTACTGGCTGTCGGATAAGGCGCCGCGCCTCGAACTGCTGAACTACTCGATTCTGGCTCTGGGCGATTCGAGTTACGCAGATTATTGCGAGATGGGCCGGATTCTCGATAAGCGACTACGACAACTCGGAGCGACCTCTGTCGTTGATATGGTGGAATGCGATCTCGATTTCGAGACGTCGTCGACCGATTGGACGCGTCAAGTTGTCGCACGTGCTGCAGCAATCTCAGACGCCAAAGCAATGCCACAAGTATCGCGGCTCAGAGCAGTGTCGACGATGCAGACGGTCTCGCGAGATCACCCGTTTAATGCAGAGCTGCTTAGCAATCAAATAATTACCGGGAATGGCTCCAGCAAAGATGTGCGGCATATTGAATTGAATCTCGAGGGATCCGGCATGAGCTACCTGCCAGGAGACTCACTGGGCGTCATGCCGCAGAACCCGCCGAAATTGGTGGAAAATCTGCTTGAGTCACTACATCTCGACGGCGGGCAGGAAGTGACAATAGATAGTCAGGCGCTTGCGCTGTCTGACGCATTAACACAGCACAAGGAAATTACTGTACTGAGCCGGCCGTTCCTGGACGCGATGGCGGCAAAAGATTCGGATCTGCAAAAGATTGTCGGCGACCGCAAAAAATTGACCAAGCTGGTTAAGACGCACCAGGTAATCGACATCGTTGGTGACTTCCGCAAAGTCTGGCAAGCGCAGGAATTTATTGATGCGCTAAGAAAACTCACTCCCCGTCTTTACTCCATTGCATCGAGCCCGGATGCCAATCCGGATGAGGCGCATCTGACAGTCGCTGTTGTCAGGTACGAGCAGTTTGGGCGGTCTCACTGGGGCTCGGCATCGAATTTCCTCATTGGTGGCGCGGATTCCGTACCGGTTTACGTTGAGCCAAATGATCATTTCCGGCTGCCAGTCGAGGGCGATACGCCAGTCATCATGATCGGCGCCGGAACGGGCGTTGCACCTTATCGCGCCTTTGTGGAGCACCGACGCGAGCACGGCCATAAAGGGGACAACTGGCTATTTTTCGGCGACCGCAACTTCTCAAGCGATTTCTTGTATCAACTTGAGTGGTTGCGTTACCGCAAAGAGGGCCTTCTCAAACACGTCGATGTCGCTTTCTCGAGAGATCAACGAGACAAGGTCTATGTCCAGCACCGCATCCTTGAGCAGGCGAAGCGGATTTATTCGTGGCTCGAGCGCGGCGCACATATTTACGTCTGCGGCGATGCCGATCGTATGGCTGGTGATGTCAACCAGGCACTCTATTCAGTCCTGCAAACCGAAGGCGGATTGAGTGACGAGCAGGCAGCGATGTATCTCAGTGAGCTGAAGTCGGCGCATCGTTATCAGCGGGACGTTTACTAGGTAACCCGCTATGACAAATGAATCAACAGCTGAACTGACGCCCGTCGAAGGTATCAAGCAACGCAGCAATTATCTGCGAGGCACGATCGTCGAGAGTCTTGCTGACGCGGCAACCGGTGCGCTCGCTGAAGACGACACCCAGCTCTCGAAATTTCACGGGTTCTATCAGCAAGACGATCGCGACATCCGCAATGAACGGCTGCGGCGAAAACTGGAACCATCCTTCAGCTTTATGATTCGCGTGCGTGTGCCCGGCGGTATTGCGATGCCTGATCAATGGCTCGCGCTGGATGAGTTGGCACGAAAGTACGGCAATGACTCGCTGCGGCTGACGTCGAGACAGGCGTTTCAGTTTCACGGCGTTGCCAAGGGGAATCTGAAGAAAACGATTCGCGGCATCAATGATAGTTTGCTCGACACGATTGCAGCCTGCGGTGACGTGAATCGCAACGTTATGTGCTCACCGCTTGCTGGCCAGTCAGCGATTCATCGATCTGCTTACGATACTGCCACCGCCATCAGCGAGCATCTGACGCCGCACACGCGTGCCTATCACGAGATCTGGCTTGATGGCGAAAAAGTCGAGGGTACAGCGGATGTCGAGCCCATTTATGGGGCGACCTATTTGCCGCGTAAATTCAAGATCGCGGTAGCGATTCCACCTTCCAATGATGTGGATATTTTTTCGCAGGACCTGGGCTTTATCGCGATCGAGAAAAATAGCGAGCTTATCGGCTTCAACGTCACCGCAGGTGGCGGCATGGGAATGACCCACGGTGAGGCCGAGACCTATCCGCGAGTGGCGGACGTGATCGGATTCTGTACTGTTGAACAGGCAGTCGAAGTGGCCGAGCACGTAGTTGCTCTGCAGCGTGACTTCGGCGATCGAACTAACCGCAAGCATGCAAGGCTGAAATACACGATCGACGATCATGGCCTGGACTGGTTCCGTGAGGAGCTGTTTAGCCGTCTTGGCTACACGCTTCCGCAGCCAAAGAAATTCGCATTCGTGAGCCGTGGAGACCAGTTTGGCTGGTCCAGGAACCTGAGCGGACAATGGGATCTGACGCTGTTTATTCCGGAGGGCCGTATCAAGAATGAAGGTCAGCACCGGTTGCTGACTGGACTCAGGGAAGTCGCGCGGATACACAAAGGCGACTTCCGGCTGACTGCCAACCAGAACCTCATTGTCAGCGGAATTGCTCCCGCAGCAAGACAGGCGATTGAGCGATTGCTTGAATACTATGGTGTCAATGCGTTACAGCAGGTGTCCCCGCTGCGCCAGCTGGCGCTGGCCTGTGTCGCGCTCCCGACTTGCGCGTTGGCTATGGCCGAGGCCGAGCGGTATCTGCCCGAATTGGTTGAGAAGATTGAAGCGCTTCTACGCAAGCACGACCTGATCGATGAGGCAATTACGTTAAGAATTACCGGCTGCCCAAATGGCTGCACGCGTCCGTACTTGGCTGAAATCGGTCTCGTCGGCAAAGCGCCCGGTCGTTACAACCTGTTCCTCGGCGGTAGCGCCGACGGGCGGCGCCTGAATCGCCTGGCACACGAGAATCTCGGTGAAGATCGTATTTTAGAAGTGCTTGACGGATTGCTGGCGCAATTTGTGGACGCCCGCCACGACCAGGAATCATTTGGTGACTTTGCCAGCCGGGCCTATGCGCCGCTGGCAGAGGCAAGATGATGTCAGCCCAAGCTACAAGAGATATATGCAGCGACAACCTCGAGTGCAACGCCGTGGGAGAAGCGGAAAGCCGGCGCCTGACGTTGGAGCACTGCAATCGGAAGTTCGATCGCCAGTCGGCTGTCGAGCGCGTGCGCTGGTCTCTGGCCAACCTGCCGCCGTCGCATGTGCTGAGCTCGAGCTTTGGTGCACAGTCTGCCGTCACGCTGCACCTGGTGACGCAGGAAAGTCCGGATATTCCGGTCGTATTGGTAGATACCGGGTATCTTTTTCCTGAAACCTATCAGTTCGTCGATGAACTCACCGAGCGTCTGAATCTCAATCTATTGGTCTATCGTGCGACAAGATCGCCGGCGTGGCAGGAGGCTCGCGAGGGCGAGCGCTGGAAGCAGGGTGAGACAGGCATAGCAGCGTACAACGAGGAGAACAAGGTCGCGCCAATGAAAAAGGCATTGCGCGAGCTCAATGCCGGCACCTGGTTTGCGGGTTTGCGGAGATCGCAGTCGAGGAGCCGGGCGAACACGCCGTATCTCGACTGGTCCGGCGATCGCTGGAAAGTGCACCCGATCGCCGACTGGACTGACCGCGATGTTCACAGGTACCTAAAGCGCAACAATCTCCCCTATCACCCATTATGGGAAAAGGGCTACATCAGCATCGGTGATCGGCACACGACGCGGCCGATACATGAAGTAGACGACGAGGAACAGACGCGTTTCTTCGGCCTAAACCGCGAGTGTGGGCTGCACGAATTTGATTTGTCGACTATTTAATTAGGCTCACGCCGCCACGGCAAAGCCTTTGGTGCAACCGGTACGCGTCGGTAAATCCAGATCTTCGGCTAACTTGTCGACAATTTCCTGCGATTCTGCCGTAGCAGCCTGTTCGATGAGATATTCGGGCCAGTGCGGCGCAAACAACGCGATAAATTCCTTCATGTATTGCCTGAGTACCTTGTCTCGCGGAAATCCGAGCCAGGTCGTGACGGTTGGAAAAAGTCCTTCGGCGCATCTCGCATTTAGGTCTTTGAGGTCATCGCAAAGCAGTGCCATTGGTGCAATAACGCCAACACCCATGCCCATACGCACGTAAGTCTTGATGACATCCGCATCACGCGCCGTAAAAACGACTTTCGGTTCGAGATTCTCATCTGCGAATGCTTTCAGAAACGACGACTCGCGGCTTGAACCGAATACATAGGTAACGAGCGGATGCTCTGCAAGTTTTGCGAGGGTCAGGCAGTCGGCGTCAGCCGCCAGGATGTGATCATGTGGCGTGAGGACAATGCGGTCCCAGTCAAAGCACGGCAATAGATTGAGCTCCGGGAACAGTTCCCGTGATTCTGTGGCAATCGCGAAGTCCACCTTGTTTTCGGCGACCAGTGCAGCGATCTGTTCTGACGATCCCTGATGCAGCTCCAAATTGACATTCGGGTAGCGCTCGTGAAACTGGCTCAAGATCTCCGGCAGCACATATCGTGCCTGGGTGTGTGTTGTGGCGATCGACAGGGTCCCTTCCTGCTCCGCTGTCAGTTCCTTGCCGAGACTGCGGATATTTTCCACATCACGCGCAATTTTGCGTGCAAGTTTGACAATTGTCTGTCCCGCGGGCGTCAGTGCCACCAGATTTTTGCCTTTGCGGGAGAAAATTGTGACACCAATCTCCCGCTCAAGCTGTCTGAGTTGCTTACTGATGCCTGGCTGACTTGTATACAGCCGTTCTGCAGCAGCGGTTATGTTGAGGCCATTATCCACTACGCCGAGTAAG
>JADFKA010000087.1 GCA_022565135.1 Pseudomonadota bacterium | reverse complement strand
TCTTGAGGATGTCGTCACTCACTTGCAGCGCCATCAATGGGCGACGGATCGTTTATGGGAGGGGCTCATAGGTCCGTCGGACTCTGCGTGGAATAGAGGAGCGGACATGCTGATTGATGCACCGCTGCTGCCCTCGGATGTAACATCGGCGACGGACAATGTCGCAGAAATCGCTAGAATCGCGCGTCGAATCCATACGCTCGGGGGAATAGGTACCGAGACGAAGACACCTGATGCGCGAAGCGAGCTTTACGCTGAGTTATTAGGGCTGTGTGCCAGTTGCCACACACTATTAGGCCGCGGCCCAGCAAACTGACGATCATTCCAGCCCGTCGATCGCCGTTAATTAGCGCAATGTCACAACTGACTGTGAGCGACAGCGCAGATGTAACTATTCGCTACGCCAACGTGCCGCGATAGTAACACTTGCCAAAATACTGGCTTCAATGCGAGCGAATTGTAAGCCTCGATAAAAAAGGAGCGGCAGCCAATGCTGCCGCCCCAGTCACTTCTCGGTCATCGTGCTTTCACTAAGCGTGAATGTCGTACCAGGTTGAGTTATTGACCTCGAATGTTCGAATTTCCGGAGTACCCTCAATGGCCTCGTTCATCTTTTCCAATACCAGGGGGTAGGTATCGCGATCGTATTTCTCAGCATCTTTGCGAGTGTCCCAGAAACTCATTGCAATGGCTTCATCGTTATCTATATCGAAGAACGATAGTTCGTCACGAAAACCCGTCTGTTTTTTGAGCAGCGGAACGACGTCGTTCTCAAGCCGTTGATTGAACAGATCTAACTTATCTGGTTTGAAGTGTGCGGTAACCTGTCGAACAAACATAATTATCTCCCTTTTCGTAATTTCGATACTCGCGTCTTAAGGTCCTTGCGACAGGTCGGCGCGCGGCACCTACCGCACCAGACATGTGAGCATGAAACGTCCAATACTGCATTGACATATGTCAGCCCGGGGTAAGTAACATCCACGATATTCGAGCATGTCGACCATAGCGTAAACTGGCGGCACTATTTGAGGCGTTGACGCTTGCACGCATACGCTGACATGAGCACGGAGGAACTTGAATTATTTCGGGTCGCCTGTGGATTCTGTTCGCTTCGTGAATTATGTTGGCCAATGGGGCTGGAGCCGCCCGAATTGGCGCGTTTGCATTCGATGATCAGGCGCTCTGGCCCATTAGGGGTTGGCAACCACCTGTTTGGTGTGGGCGAGCGATTTACGGCCATTTACGCTGTGCGAACTGGCTGTATCAAGAGTTACAGCATAGGCGCCGATGGACACGAACTGGTGCACGGCTTTTATCTCCGCGGTGAGGTGCTTGGCTTCGATGCCGTTCACCCTGACCGGCATCGTTGCAATGCGGTTATTCTGGAACCCAGTTTCGTGTGCG
Source organism: Pseudomonadota bacterium (assembly GCA_022565135.1). Taxonomy (GTDB): domain Bacteria; phylum Pseudomonadota; class Gammaproteobacteria; order Steroidobacterales; family Woeseiaceae; genus UBA1847. The sequence goes on along the minus strand of JADFKA010000087.1, from coordinate 5,814 downwards.
TCATCCCGTATAAGGACATTGCCAGACTGAGTGTGGAATTTCACAGCCTGCACAACCAAATATTGCGAGTAATGAGTCGGGAGTTTTCCAGGCAACTCAAGTTTGCAGATAGTTCTGTTGCGACACAGCGGATCGCTGCATTTCTAATGGATATTCATTCTCGGCTGTACCAGCCAGGCTCAGCTGAGTATGAATTCAGACTTCCGATGTCACGGGAAGACATTTCGAATCACTTGCGGATCGCTCCTGAGACCTTGAGTCGCTTGATCGCCAAAATGCATAGAAAGGGCCTGATCGACGTCGATCGACGCCGTATTCGCTTGTTGAACCCCGTTCGTCTGGGACTGATGGCACAAGGGAAACATCACGGATAGAAACCAGCTCTCACTTGATAAATATCATAGACAAATCAACCGGATCTGGAATTAGATAACGTATAAGCAATGAGTGGTGGCATCACCGCCACAGACAGGAACCACGAGCGGGCAATGCGGCGACGAATCATAGAAGAGCTCACTTATCCACGCATGATGTTGCTGGCTAATCTGGCAGTTGAGGAATGCCCGCAGAATCGGTATTTCAATCCCGCACGCAGCGCGTGTCAAAATTGTGAGCAAGGGGAAGAGTGCCATTGGCTGAACTGCAACGATGATTTCAGTGTATTGGCGCGCATGCCAATGAAGGCTCTTCTTGAGTCGATATTGTTTTGTATCGATTACGTTGATGCTGAAAGTACCCGCGCGAACCACAATGTCAAACGATGTGCGTGCGAGTCCTGTGCCTGGGTGAGAAAGGCGCGCCGGCTGGCACGGGAATATAGCGATTCCGCGCAACGACAATAGTTGGTCGTCGGGACGCGCTATCCTTCGCAATGTTCCGAATCGCGCCACGCGTCGACGATAGCACGCGATGGGCTGTTGTCTGACGCCATCCATTTCCTGTTGAGCGAATTGAACATATGCAGACCCATTGCAGCGATCAGGCACAAGATGTCGCTGCCGTGATCGTTGGTCAATTAGTGAGTACTGCGCGCAGGTCGATAGTTGATTGGGGAAGCATGGCGGATGCGCTGCAGCACGTTGGCGAGACCATCATCATGGCTCGTGCACTCACTGAAGGTCAACCGACGCTCGGATACGCTGAGCGGCTCCACGCTCTGTTGTTGGTAGTCGAGAACGGCCATCCCAGCCTCCGACGCGTCATCGCCGAAATTGTCACGCTGCTGTATTCGATCACGCAGGGTCTCGGCCGATGCCTTAGTCTCAATTAGAAGAAATCCGGCACCGCAATCAACCGCGGTCTGGCGTGCTCGTTCGCGCTGCCGGATTCCCAGGAAGGATGCATCCAGAATAACGTCGTGTCCCGCGCGCAATAGTGACTTCGCAATAAATTTCCTTGTACCAATCTGCAGCTGTCGACATAGCCATTATCCAAACTCCTGGGCCGTACCCCTATCAGTATTGTCAACGCCTTCGTAGTGGTAATTACGAATTTAAAAGGCCCACGATCGACCGTATCTTTCGATCTGAAAACAGGAGCCCCAAGTTATGAGAACCGAAACCGTACAACGTGGATGCGCACAGGATGTGGTGCCGAACTTCGAAGCGGTAATGACGTTGACCGAGGACCGCGAACAGGGACAGATCCTTGAACAAGAAATTACTAGGAATAGAGTGTTTCAGTCGTGGCAGGATAAGCGAGACGCGCAGCGGACCAAGCGAAGCGTGCAGGATCAGCTCAGCCGTCGGTGGGCGCGGCACCGGAATCTTGACGAGCCCTTCCGTGCGCCATACCATTTCACCTGGCGCTGCTGAGTCGTGTGTAGCAGCACGAGATAGGCACTCAATTCGCAGAAGCCTGTTCCCAGAACCGGGGCTGATGTGCACGCGCTAGCCCCGATGGTGTGGACTCTGTTGTAGGATGCTGTGTTCTTGTACAAACCTGATGCGCAATCAGAACTCTTTGTTCGCAGGCGCACGATTTGGCATTTATGATCGATTAGCACCTATTTTAAATAGGATTTTTCGCGAGTGGATCTGAAATTAATAGCAACGGTATTCTTAACCGTTATTGTCGCCGAAATAGCGGACAAGTCCCAATTCGTCACGCTGCTATACGCGTCAAATGCACAACACAGCAAACTGAGTGTGTACATAGGTTCATCCCTAGCCCTCATGTTCGCATCTGGGGTTGCGGTACTTGCCGGAGTCGGCCTGAGCAACTGGTTTGATGAGCGGATAATGGCCCGTGTCGCCGGTATCGCGTTTATTCTGGTGGGATTATGGACATTTGTTCGAGCCTGAGACGTCTGCCCCCACTGCGCAGTTGGCCCCCGACAGCGGGACCGTGCGCGCTCTGACTATCAGCGCGAGAATCGTAAGTAGACTAGCTCAGCTCAAGGATGCCTCTAAGTAGGTGTGATTCAATCAATTGGTGGTTTGCAACCGACTAGATCGTTTGTGAGTAACGCTTGTCTGAGGATTCACGTGCCGGCCGGTCGGTCGCGGCGACTCATTAAAAAGTTTGTCCTCGATTAGGATCGAATCAGAGGCCAATTGTTCGTCGGGGAATGTGCCTACAAAAACCCGGAAAGTCCTTATAGAAACAGGTGTTCGTGCATAGCTATCATTACATCGATGGCAGGATTTGCCGATCAGATGTTAAGTAACGAATTGGGAATCAGGAAATGGACTACGAGGTATCACCAAGCAGGCGGAAGGACAGATTCCGGCCGGCCGTGGCAGTTGAGGCGCTGCCAATCAATAATGGCCATACGATACTGCCGCGAGATGCCGGTCCTGCTATCCCGCGTTACCTGCGTGAAACCTACACTTGGGCCTATCTGAATCCGCGCAACGTCAAAATGCTCGATCGAGAGTCAGTCGTCGCCACAATACTCTGGTTTCAGCATCATAAACTTCAACGCATGGCCCTTTCCGAAATCGATCCGGGCAGCAAGGTGCTGCAAACCGCCTGTGTTTATGGCGACTTCTCGCCGGCGCTTGCGCGGCACATCGGCAAGAATGGAAGCCTTGAAGTTGTCGACGTTGCCAAGGTGCAAGTCGACAACTGTGCCAAGAAATTGCGGGACTATCCATTCGCGTCAGTGCGGCATCTTGATGTGCTCGATCTTGGTAAGGGCGAGTACGATGCGGTGTGCTGTTACTTCCTAATGCACGAAGTGCCGGATGATTACAAACACGGGCTCGTCGATGTCGTACTGAACAACATCGGTCCTGATGGCAAGGTCATCTTCGTCGATTACCATAAGCCGAACTGGGCCAATCCTTTAAAGCCTGTGATGAGCCTTGTCTTTGATACGCTCGAGCCGTTTGCGAAGGGCTTGTGGCGCCAGGATATTCGCGACTTTGCCAGCGAACCCGAAAAATTTCACTGGCGCAAAGAGTTGTTCTTCGGCGGCCTTTACCAGAAGGTAGTGGCAACACCGGCCAGTAGTATACCAGCGTGGAAACAATAACCAGCGATGTCGCGATTGTCGGTGCCGGTGGTGCCGGCCTGCGCGCCGCCTTAGCGCTCGCCGAATCGAATCCCGGACTGCGCATCGCGTTGATATCAAAAGTTTATCCTATGCGCAGCCACACCGTCGCAGCGGAAGGTGGCGCTGCCGGCGTCATAAAGGACAATGACAGTTTTGACAATCACTTCAACGATACGGTGGCCGGCGGTGATTGGCTCTGCGATCAAGATGCTGTCGAACTCTTCACGCATGAAGCGCCGAAGGAACTGAGGCAAATTGAACATTGGGGCTGTCCCTGGAGCCGCGAGGCAGACGGCCATGTGGCCGTGCGTCCATTCGGTGGCATGAAGGTTGAGCGTACCTGGTATGCAGCTGACAAGACGGGGTTTCACCTGCTCCACACACTTTTCCAGACGTCACTGAAGTACGCCGCCATCGAGCGTTACGATGAATACTTCTGCACGGATATTGTCGCTGTCGACGACGTCTGCCAAGGCGTCGTCGCCCTTGAGATGCGAACGGGGCAGCTTAGATTCTTCCGTGCGAAGGCCGTCATTATCGCAACTGGTGGAGCCGGGCGAATTTTTCCATTTACGACCAACGGCGCCATCAAGACCGGGGATGGGATGGCAATGGCCTACCGGATCGGTGTGCCGCTCAAAGACATGGAATTCGTGCAATATCACCCGACCGGCTTACCAGGCACCGGGATACTCATTACCGAAGCATCGCGCGGGGAGGGCGGCATTCTTGTCAACAAGGACGGCTACCGTTATCTGCAGGATTACGGTCTCGGCCCGCCGGATCCCTGGCCGCGCAAGAAAGCGATGGAGCTCGGCCCGCGGGATCGCCTCAGTCAGGCGTTCTGGCACGAGCAGCAGCAAGGCCGGACGATCAAGACCGACAACGGTGACGTCGTATACCTTGACCTGCGTCATCTTGGCGAGGCGAAGATCAACGAACGACTCCCGATGGTCCGGGAGCTCAGCAGGAGCTACGTGGGCGTCGATCCGGTTGAAGCGCCGATTCCGGTGCGCCCCGTTGTGCATTACACGATGGGTGGCATCGATACCGACATCAATGGCGCCACCAGGATCGGCGGCCTGTTTGCGGCCGGCGAATGCGCTTGCGTCAGTATCAACGGGGCGAACCGGCTCGGCTCCAATTCGCTGACCGAGCTGCTCGTATTTGGCGCGCGGGCCGGGCGTAGCGCTGCCGAGTACGCGGTGGCCGGCGGTGCCTCGGCCGTCTCGGACGCGCTGGTCATGGAGCAGGTCGAGGCCGCCGAGAATCGGGTGCTGACGCTGTTCCGAAAAACGAATGGCAATGAGGATATTGTCGGTCTGCGCCGGGAACTGACGGCGACGATGGAGGCTGGTGCGGGCATTTATCGCAGCGAGGATTCGTTATGCGAAGCCTGTGCAAAATTGGAGGAGATACGGCAGCGCTACTCGTCGATCGAGTTGCAGGACAAGAGCAATGTCTATAACACGGATCTAACCGAAGTGCTGGAACTAGGGTCCATGATAGACGTGGCGAGTGCGCTCGCTGTCTCGGCATATCAAAGGACTGAGTCCCGTGGCTCGCATCAGCGCCTGGACTACACGGACCGGGACGACGAAAATTTTCTCAGGCATTCGCTCGCCACTTATACAGCCCAAGGCGAGCCGCGTATCGATTATCGTGATGTTGTCATTACGCGCTCGAAGCCCGGTGAACGCGTGTACGGAGGCAACCAGGAGTGACGGAGACGATCCATCAACTGGAAGTATTACGATACGATCCGGAGACGGACACCGAGCCGCATTTCCAGACCTACGAGATTCCCTGTCAGGAAGACTGGGTCGTGCTCGACGCCATTAATTACGTCAAGGAAAACATCGATCGCACGCTGAGTTACCGCTGGTCCTGTCACATGGCTGTTTGCGGGAGCTGCGGCATGGTTGTGAACGGCGAACCCGTACTGGCCTGCCACGCATTCCTCCGCGACTACCCGGAAAAGATACGCATCGAACCGCTTGACAACTTTCCAATCGAGCGGGACCTGGTCGTGGCGATCGACGACTTCGTCGAGAAGTTGACGAGCGTTAAACCCTATATCGTTTCCGCTGACGTGCGGCCAGTTGAATCCGGCGAGAACCTGCAGAGTCCCGAGCAGCTTGCCGTCTACAAGCAATACACGGACTGCATCAATTGCCTGCTGTGTTATTCGGCCTGCCCGCAGTATGGGCTAAATGACAGTTTCATCGGGCCTGCTGCGCTGGCCCTGGCGCATCGCTACAACCTTGATTCCCGCGATGTGGGGCGCAGCGCACGGGCGGATGTGGTTGCCAGCA
>JADFKA010000086.1 GCA_022565135.1 Pseudomonadota bacterium | reverse complement strand
ACCAGGGCGATGGTCGGAATCTCGGCTCGAACTCTGTTCTGCCGATTCATGGTGCGCCTGGAGTCGACCTGCGAGAGCCGCGCTCGCAATTGCCGGATGCGTGCTCCGACCAGGCGCCGATCAGTCTCAAGCTGCGTCTCGCCCGGCCCGCGCAGACCGATGCCACCTTTTTGACGCTCCAGGTGAGTCCAGCCTCGCACGAGGCGGGTCGACAGATGCCGCAGCTGCGCGAGTTCTACCTGTAACTTGCCCTCAAAGCTGCGTGCGCGTTGCGCGAAAATATCCAGAATCAAGCCAGCACGGTCCACAACGCGACATCCCAAATGTCGCTCAAGATTGCGTTCCTGGCTGGGTGTCAATGTAGCCGACGAGATGATCAGGTCGGCGCTGTGCTGCTCGACGATGGCCGCAAGCTCATGCAATTTGCCCTTGCCAATGAAGTAACGCGCGTCCGGACGCCGGCGCGCAATCACGAGTTGATCGACAATAACTGCCCCTGCCGAGAGCGCGAGCTCTACAAACTCCTCGCGTTCTGAGCTGTCGGGTGCGCCGCTGGGACTCGCGTGCACCAGAATTGCACGTTCACCGCTTTGCGGTCGCTCAAACAAGCAGAAGCTCCCGCGGCCGAAAACCGGTCAAACTACTCGTCTCCCACCTCGTCATCAGGTAGCGGCAGCCGTACATTGCGCGACGGCACAACGGTCGAAATCGCATGTTTGTACACCATCTGATTGACGCTGTTCTTGAGCAAGATAACGAATTGATCAAACGAATCCACCTGACCTTGCAGTTTGATGCCGTTGACAAGGTAAATTGAGACAGGAACCTTTTCCTTACGCAAGATATTCAGGAACGGGTCCTGAAGTGATTGCCCTTTAGCCATTATGGGGTCTCCTTATTGTTAGTAGAAATTGAACATCGCAATCCGGTGGCGCCGGATGCCCATGCGTGTTCAGCTCAAGCGTGCAAAAATTCTATCACAGACCGGAAACCCTACACGCCGTATTTCACAACAACTTTCCGGCCAGATGTGCAGATATGGCGTCAATCGCACACGCTTCAAGTGGGTCGAATGACGTCAATTCCGCTTCACTTCTGAGCCAGGTCAGCTGTCGCTTCGCCAGCTGGCGTGTCGCCGCCAGCGTCTGCGCCTTAGCCTCATCGAGCGAACACTCGCCGACGGCATGCTCCCAGAATTGACGGTAACCGACCGCGCGCATCGATGGCTGCCGACGTGTGAGGTCTGGCCGCCGCCGCAGTGTCTGCACTTCTTCAAGAAAGCCGTTATTAATCATGCCGTCCAGTCGTTGCTCGATACGCGCGTGGAGGACTTCCCGCGATGATATTTGCAACGCAATCTTGGCGTAGCGCCAGTCATCCCGTGCCGAATTTTGCGAGGCTTCGTCTTGCCATGCAGTTAATGGCTTGCCGCTGGCGAGGTAAACCTCGAGCGCACGCTGAATGCGCTGGCTGTCATTGCGGTTGATTCGATCCGCCGCGGCGGGATCTACTTCGCGCAGCTTGGCGTGCACAGCGGGCCAACCGCGCTGGTCCGCATCGGCATCGATTTGCGCGCGAATACGGTCATCTGCGGTCGGTAGCGCAGCGATCCCACCGGTCAATGCGCGGAAATACATCATTGTGCCGCCGACAAGCAATGGTATGCGGCCGGCGGCGCCGATCCGACCCATTTCGATGCGCGCGTCGCGAACGAAGTCGCCGGCCGAGTAAGTGTCTTCCGGATCGCGAATATCGATCAAGCGATGCGGCGCGCGACGCAGAGTTTCGGCATTGGGCCTCGCAGTACCAATATCCATGCCGCGATACACGAGCGCAGAATCGACGCTGATGATGTCGAACGGAAATCGCCTGCACAGACTGACGGCAATGTCCGTCTTACGGGACGCGGTCGGACCCATCAGGCATACGGCAATTTTTGCCACGACAGGACTTAACGGCCGCGCAGGAACAGTCGGTCCAGATCAGCCATTGTGATCGCCATCCAGGTCGGCCGGCCATGATTGCATTGATCGGCATGATCGGTCGTTTCCATCTCACGCATCAGCGCATTCATTTCATCGAGTGTCAGCAATCGATTGGCCCGCACTGAATGGTGGCAAGCCATTGTCGCCAGGGTGTCGAGGCAAGCGTCCTCGATTCGATTGCTCTGCCCGACCTGCGCGAGATCGGCCAGCACATCTCGAGCCAGGGCTTCAGCGTCAGAATCTCGCAGCAGCGCCGGCACCTCCCGAACCACGACACTCGTCGGGCCGGCACGGTCGATGACGAGACCGAGCTTTTCCAGCAAATCCGTGGATTGCTCAACAAGCTCCGCTTCGCCTGCCGAGACGGCGATGGTTATCGGCACCAGCAACGGCTGCCGCACAACGGCTTTGTCGTCGAAACCGCGTTTCAGTTTTTCGTAAAGAATTCGCTCATGCGCCGCATGCATGTCAATCACGACAAGACCTTCGCGGTTTTCGGCCAGCACATAGGTACCGGCGAGTTGTGCGACGGCGAAACCGAGCGGCGGAATATCCGCAGGGCCGGTATCGGCATGAACTGCCGCCGAGGTTGCGCCTGCTGCCATGGTCCGATAGGCCGCGAGGGTTTCCCCGATCGCTCCACTACCGGGCCGATACGCGCCCTGAAAGTGCATTGCTCCCTGTTTGTAGGCAGGCTCGCTCGAGACTGCCGCTGGCGAGGGGCCAGGAGCACCGGGTCGCGTATCCCGTAACGCGACCTCCAGAGCCTGTGTCACCACGCCGTGAACACGTCGTCCATCGCGAAATCGAATTTCGTGTTTTGCCGGGTGCGCATTGGAGTCGACAACGGCCGGATCCATTGTCAGGCTCAGGGCGTAGGCAGGATACCGGCCATGAAACAGCACATCCCGGTACGCATGTCGGGCAGCATGCGCCAGCGTCTTGTCCGTGATGCTGCGGCCATTGACGAACCAGAATTGCATGTCGGGCTGGCTGCGATTGAACGTCGGTAAACTTATCCAGCCGGACAGCGCGATGCCATCCGTTTCGTAGTCGAGGTACAGCGCCTGATCTGCGAAAGCCGCACCATAGATTTTCGCAATACGCGCCAGTCGCTGCTCCGGGGTCCGGGCCGACGGCAGTTGCAATACGGTGCGCCGATTGTGTGTCATCGTGAACGCGACATCGGGCCGGGACAATGCCAGTCGCCGCAGCCACTTCTCGATGTGGCCGAACTCCGTTCTCTCGGTGCGCAGAAATCGTCGCCTGGCCGGCGTGTTGTAGAAGAGATCGTGCACTGCAACCGTGGTACCGATCGGATGTGCCGCGGGGCGTGCTGCACTGATTTCTCCGCCATCCACCTCAATCTGCCAGGCCGACTGCGCGTCAGCCGCATGGGAGCACAGGGTAAGCCGCGCGACTGCTGCAATGCTGGGAAGAGCTTCGCCGCGAAACCCGAGGGATACGACCGCCTCAAGGTCGTCGAGACTTGAGATTTTGCTCGTTGCGTGTCGCGACAGCGCGAGCTGCAACTCGTCTTTCGGAATACCAGCACCGTCGTCGCGAACGCGGATCAGCTTCTGGCCACCCGCCACAATATCCACCTGCAGCGTATTGGCGCCCGCATCCAGGCTATTTTCAACAAGCTCTTTGACCACCGATGCCGGACGCTCGACTACCTCGCCGGCGGCGATCTGATTGATCAGGTGACTGGGCAATTGTTGTATCGGCATGTTTGAGTATCGGATCCACAGTAACAACCCGCCATTTTTTCAAAACGGCGACGAAAAGTCTTGTGCTGTGGAAATCAGGTGCCCGAAAAGATCGGAATGGACAGTGTCTGGCCGATGCGAATGCTGTCGCTGTGCAATCTGTTTAGCGCACGGATCGCAGCGGTACTGACGTTGTAGCGCTCAGCGATCTGCGAGAGCGTGTCGCCGCGGGCGATGACATGCCTGACCTGGCCACCGGGTTTGCGGCGCACATCCATGGCGATTTGCGTATCCGGTGGCGCATTCGTGTAGTAATAGTTGCGGATTCCCGCGAGTATGGCATTTGCCAACTTGCCCTGATGCCGGCGATCCCGGAGCAACCTCTCCTCGGTCGGATTTGAAATGTAGGCCGTCTCGACCAGTATCGAAGGCATGTCCGGTGACTTCAAAACAATCAGACCCGCCTGTTGCACCGTACGGCGGCGTACTTTCACGATTCTCGCCAGCTCGCCAAGAACCTTTGAGCCGATATCCAGACTGGCACTCAGTGCCGCGTTCTGCGACAGATCCAGCAACACGGAGGCCAGCACCACGTCCTTGTCGTCCAATGACACGCCACCAACCTGTACCGAGGCATTCTCGCGCTCAGCCAGCAACCGCGCCTCTTCATCACTGGCACCCTGAGTCGACAACGTGTACACGGTAGCACCGTTGGCGCGGCGATCATCGACCGCATCCGCATGGATCGATATGAACATATCCGCGTTGTTGCGCCTCGCGATTTGCATACGCTCGCGATGACCGACAAAATAATCGCCATTGCGAATGAGAAGCGCCTTCATGCCGTGCTCGGCATTGATGCGTGCGGCCAGGTTACGGGCAATCGCCAGCGCAATATCTTTCTCTTTCGTCCTGGCCTTACCTACCGCGCCAGGATCGTGCCCACCGTGGCCGGGATCCACGGCAATGAGAATGTCGCGACCCGGTTTGTATCTTTCTGACGCCCGTTTGACCGGCTGCAAGGGGCCTGCGCGCTGTAAATCGATGACGAGGCGATCGCCGTATTGACTATTCGGCCCGGCCGTAAAGCTGCGCGACCGAATATATTCATTGAGGTCCAATACGATCCGCAGCTGACCATTGGCGCGTACGCCGCTGCGAATCGAGCTGACCGAGCCGACGCCGTCGGGCAAGTTCTTCAGCGACCTGGCCAGGCGCGCATCTTTTAGATCCACGACGAGGCGATCCGGCCCACGCAAAGTGAATATGTTGTGATCAGCGGGGTTGCTTAGATCGAGTACAACCCGGGTTTTGCCGTTTTCGGCCCAGACACGAATGTTTTCAATCGTCGTTGCAGATTGTGCCGCTACCGAGAGCAGGGTCAGAAGTGCAGTCAGAAACAGGCGTCGGCAGGGCATCGAGACAGAATCGCTCATCAGTCGGGATTATGTCCGGCAAGTATACGATTTTACCGGGAAAAGCCAAGATTTTTGTTTCAAAATTAGAAAGATATCGCACTTTGTTAATCTTGCAGCGAGGTCGTGATGGCGTCGAGTTTTGCCACCAGCTGCCTGCCCCGAGCGCTCAGCCCGTCAATATCAGCTGCGCGGCCGGAGCCTGCATAGCGCAGTTCGATGCAGATATCAGCCTGTTGCCGCAGGGCAGGAACCCGGTCCGGCCATTCGACGATCCGCAAGCCGTCGTCGAGCTCGCTCCAGCCGAGGTAGCGCAACTCATCCTCGGCGGTCACTCTATAAAGATCAACGTGGTAGATAATTCGCCCGGCGAGCCGGTAGGGCTCGACCAGCGTATAGGTGGGGCTCGGCACCGGGCCCGAGTGCCCCATTTTCACAATCATCGCGCGTGCAAATGTCGACTTGCCGCTGCCGAGTTCGCCCTCGAGCAACAGTATCCAGCCCGATGTATCGTCGGGCAACAGGCCAAAAACACGCTCGGCAAGCGCCGCGGTCGCGCCAGCGTCGGCAAGCTGCAACTGCATCAATTGATAACGCCTCTGATCTCGGCCAGCAGGTCCGACGCCAGCAGACCACGTTCGCCCGACGCGGCCGCCCGGTCGCCTGCCCGCGCATGCACCTCGACACCGGCTACGGCCGCAGCCTCGACAGAAAGCCCCTGTGCGATCAACGCCGCAACAATGCCGGTCAGTACATCTCCCATGCCAGCTGCGGCCATGCCGGGATTTCCCGAGGTACACAGCCAGGGGACGCCGGCCGCACTCGTCACCAGCGATCCCGCACCTTTGAGGATTACCACGCCGCCATAGCGTTCGTGCAGCTTCGCGAGCGCCGCCCTGCGGTCGCCTTGAACGTCGGCGGTGGTGGACTTCAGCAAGGTACCGGCCTCTCCTGGATGCGGAGTTATTACGCGATTGGCAACCTGTGCGGGTGACTCGGCAAGCCAATTCAGTGCGTCCGCGTCCCAGACCGACGGGTGCTCGTCGTCCCTGAGCATCGCAACGAGTTTCGCGGCCCACGCGGACCGACCCAGACCCGGACCGAATGCGATGACGCTGGCTTTTTCAAGCAGTGGTTCGAGGTCCCCGGCCTTCTTGATCGCATGCGACATCAACTCGGGACAGGAAGCAACGATGATCGATGCATGCACCGGATCCGTAGCAACACTGACACGCCCTGCGCCAGATCGCAGCGCCGCCTCAGCACACAGACGTACGGCGCCTGGCATGCCGGCACCACCCCCGACCACGAGCACATGACCGAAGTCGCCTTTGTGTGCAGATCGGCGGCGCTGCGGTAACCACGCGCGTGTCCTGTGCGCATTCATGCGCCGAAACTCAGCCACGCTGTGCGCCCAGCACTCACGGGCGATACCCAGGTCCGCAAGCACGACCTCACCGCAAAGATCGGGGCCCTCATCGAGAAATAAACCGGTCTTGCAGGCAACGAATGTCACGGTCAAATCAGCCTGCACGGCACACCCCAGAGCGACACCCGAATCACCGTGCAATCCGGTTGGGATATCCAGCGACAGGATTACACCTGGGTGGTCGTTGATCGCTGCCACAGCGGCCGCAAACTGCCCCGCTACATCGCGCGTCAGGCCGCTGCCAAGCATCGCATCCACAATCAGGTCAGCTGACGCATCGAGCTCTCCTGACCACGGTACGGCGACACCGCCTGCGGCCGCAAAATCCCCGTAGGCGGTCGCTGCATCGCCCTTGAGCGATTCGGGATCGACGAGCGTAATCACCGAGACGACGATGCCCTCGTTGGCCAGGAGCCTGGCCACGACGTAGCCATCCCCGGCGTTGTTACCCGCACCGCAGAGCACTTGCCATCGCTGCGCCTCGGGATATCGGTTACGCGCCTCGCTGACCGCCGCAGTGCCTGCCCGGGTCATCAGTGTGTAACCCGGTATACCCGCATCTTCGATGGCAGCGCGGTCGATTTCGCGCACGGTGGCTACGGAATAAATTTCGTCGGGTAAGTTTGTCATTGCAGCGATTATACTGTGGCCGGACGAGGAATCTGAATTGCCGCAATCACCCACAATCGATGTCCAGGAC
>JADFKA010000085.1 GCA_022565135.1 Pseudomonadota bacterium | reverse complement strand
TAGCGGGGCCTAAGATGTTCCAGCGTATTGTCATCGCGCTGATTCACATCATCACGAACACGTTTTTTCGCCGAATCGATGTCGTTGGCGCTGACAACGTGCCGACTGACGGGCCGGTGATCTTCGCCGGCAACCATCCAAATGCCCTGATGGACGGCTGGCTGTTGACCGCGAAATGCGGCCGTTGGCCACTGCATTTCATGGCTAATGCGAAGCTCTGGAAATATTCATTGCTTGCGCCAGTATTGACTGCTATGGGCGCCGTGCCGGTATACCAGCGCGAAGAGCATGATGGTGAGGTTGATAATCAACACGCGTTCGAAAAGTTTTACGAGGTCATCGAATCCGGCAATTGCATGGGCGTATTTCCGGAGGGTGTCAGTCATACGGGATCACAACTGGTTAAACTGAAAACCGGTACCGCACGCATCGCACTGGCGGTGGCCGTGCGCGGTAAAGTGCTGGTCAAAATCATCCCTTGTGGGTTGAATTACATTCACCGCCACCGATTCAGGAGCCAGGTGCTTATTGAGTTTGGCGAACCGATCGTCATAGATGATCAATGGATGCGAGATTATCACCAGAATGAACAGGAAACGGTCAGACGGTTAACGGAGCACCTCGCGGATGCGTTGGCTATCGTTACGCTCAATGCGCCGGACTGGCACACATTACGTTTTGTTCAAACGGCCAGACGACTGTACAAGCCTTCGAAAGCATCGCTGAGCCCCGGCGAGTATGTCGAATTGAGCCGGCGCTTCGTGGATCGATATCTGCGGGAGATCGAGAATCCCGACATGCAGGCATTTCGTGACCAGGTAGAAAATTACCAGGCGCGGCTGGATATGCTCGGCCTCAAAGATCATCAATTGCGCCATCGCGTAACACTAGGTCGCGCAATTGGCAAGATAATACTCCGTCTGCTGACTATGCTCGTCCTGTTGCCAATTGCGATTCCCGGCGCGCTATTGCACCTGCCGGTTGGCTGGCTTGCCGCGACGGTCGGCGAACGTTTCAGCTATGAATTGGACGACATCGCTACTTTGAAAGTCATCGCAACAATTCTGCTATTGCCTGTCCTCTACCTGGCTATCGCGATCGCAGTCGGGATCGGTTTCGGACTCGGTTGGGGGCTTGTCGCGGTTGTGGCGCTGTCGTTCAGTTTCATCGCCTCGGTACGAATCATAGAGGCAGAGGCAAGCCTGCTCAACTCGGTATTATCGATATTCAAACTGATTCGCCTGGGAAGCGAACTCGACGACTTGCGCGTAGCCCGTGCTGTCCTGGTCGAAAAAGTCAGGTCACTCGTGGAGCACTATTCCGACCCGGGCATGCCACGAATATTTACGGATAAAGATTTTGGCAGTGCGGGCGACAGCTAGCCCGGCCGCAAATTGGTCCTGATCAGATTATTCGATCTCCGTCTTCATCAATCTGACCTCATGCAGGCCATGATTTCGACTTTCCCCATCGACGAAGCGCACCTCGCTGCCGTGACCGGCTGACTCCAGCAACGCCTTTATCGCCTGCTGTGTGGCCGCGTCGATCGGTGAGTCACTGACAATCATGGTGCCGTCCATGCTATGCATGGACGCAAAATTGCTGTGGTCCATCACGAAATTACCGCGATCCATAAGGAATTTGCGGTGGTGCATGAAATCGATATCAACGTTTTCGGCGCCACCGCCGTCAATCCACATGAAACTATGGCTGTCTTCGTGGAGCATGGGCATCGTAATCGTACGGCCGTCGACATCAAATCTGATGCCGTCCTCCTCGCGGGTCACGAGGATCGAACGGCCTGACTTGTCGATAATCGAGCGATTTTCACCGACCTGCATTTGGTGAAAATCCAAACCTAGATCGTCGATTTCGATTTGGATTCCGTCGTCGCCGTCACCTTCAACAACGGCAATCGAGAGCTTAGTCCGCATTTCTTCCCCGGCGAGCGCAGCTGTCGCCATCCCCAGGACGGCGGCCACTGATACAATATTTTTCAGATTCATGGCGTCAAGGTTCCTTACATTTGACTGTTGACGCCTCGTAGATGCGCGACAGGCGCAGATGGTCGCAGCAGCGAGCATTTAGTTGCTATCGCCAGGACTGGCGCGCCTCCCATTGATCGATTGGATTGAGCGGTCCGACCGGACAGTAATGCTCTTTCGTCGGCACGCCGGTGAGACGTGAAAACAGGTCGTGGAACGCACGCATCTCGCAGCCTGGCGTGCCGATAACGCCCGCGACAAGAAAAGCTATTCCAAGGTGCGAGAACAAATAGATCTCCCAACTCCAGATGGCTCGGGCCAAGGTTTGCGTCTGCAAGACGCCTTCAGTCAGGTAAGCGAACCCGGCGATCATGGCGAAGACAGCGGCGCTGGCGACCGCCGGCCACTTTTTCCAGGCACGCGAATAGCCGATGTTGATCACATAGCTGATCAGAAACAGGCCGACGACAATGCCATTCCAGATTACTTCCCTGATATCGCCGTCGCCGATCGTGACGCTAGCCGCAACCTCGATCAGGCCACCCACGTACCATAGGCAAATCAGCCCGAAACCAATCCTCACCACGCGCCCAACCGGGCCGGGCTTAGTTAAAGTTCCGGGTGCATCCAGTTTTAAATCCGTGCTTGCCATACAGCTCCTAGTGCGCGATTGACTCCTCTTCGATATCGAAGGGCTCAATTTCGATCGCTACTTCTTCAATAATATCAACACCCAGCGACCGGCCGGCACCGTCAGAATAATCGATTCGGCGCGCAAACATGAATCCGGATGTCTCTATGAAATCGCTCTGTCTGATGATGTATTCAGGAGCTCCGTTTTCGTCGAGCATGTCCGCCCGCAGCAACGCGCCGCCGTGACTGTTGACGTACAGGTGCCAGTGCGATCCATTTTTTTGCAGAAGGTCGAGCTTCCACGCAAGAACTTCGCCGATCTTGAGCATGCCAATCATCTCAAGCTCGTGGCCCTTACCCGGCCACTCAACAAACAGACCGTCGAACTCGAAAGACTCAAGCAATTTCCGCTCGAGTTCGACAGGCAAAACACGGTCATCGTCTGAGCTGACGAGCACCTCACCTTGCTCGGTCAGCTCGGCGACAGAAATATTGTCTCCGACCATTATTGTCCGCTGCGTATGGTTCGGCCGGGTTGAGTGAATCGTCAGCGCGTAGGATTTGCCATTTGCCTCAATTCGTCCGTACTTATCAATCGTCTGGATACGCTTTAGATTCTTGTACCCGCCGCGACCCATAATGTGCTGGCGTACCGCAACATTACGCGGCTGCGCCACGACCGGTATGACGGTGCCGTCTGCCAGTCGCTCGCTCTCATCCCATTCGATTTCGCCTTGATTGGCGAATCGGCTGGTATCTACGGCGTCAATGTATTTTCTTGCTTCGGTGGCGAATCTCTCGGCGTCCAGTAATTTCTCACGCGGAAATCGGCGATACTTACTGGACGTGCCGGCAAGCTGATGTTCGAAATAATCGGGGACTGGCGGCAAGAGTCCATCCCAGCGCGCATCGGGGCCGTAAATCGTCCAGAAGTCCCAGACATAAATATCGACTTCCATGACCTCGGTGTAGTGCTGGCCGATGATGCCGCCCTCGTTCCAATAGTGGTATACGCGCGGCCCGTCCAGCAGCGGGATCACGGCCGCAACATGTTCCTCCCTGGCGCCAAGTGCCGGTACCTGCACAACGAAAGTCACAAGCCGGTCGTCGTTCTGGCTGCCCGCGATGAACTCATCATTGAGATCGGCCATGCCCCTGAGGCAAATGCCACAGGTTGGACCGCTGATAAAAAGCAGCCGCACCCTGCCTTCGTTGTCATTGAAGTCATCTTTGAGTTGCTGCAACTCGTCGTCCAGAACGACATAGGTTGATCGCGTCGAGTCACTTGGGCTCTCCGCAGGTCCACACGCCATCAACACAAAAGAAATTAGAAAAAGTATTACAAGATTGAGTTTCACTACCGCAAAGCCTCGGGTGTTGGATCAACCAAAATCCACTGCAGATCTTCTGCAAAGAATGCGAGCACTATCATGCAGGCGGCTACCCACAACATGACTTTGATCCAGATCGACGGCCCTGCCGGACAACTGCCATCCTCGCAGACGGGCTGTGGCCGATACACTCTCCAAAACGCCCAGGCGAGCATGACAGCGGCGACACCGATAATGTAGGGCCGCAACGGCACCCAACGAGCCATTGTTACTGCACCCGAAACACCGAACAGGACGACCGCCCACGGCCCAATGCAACACAGGCCGATAAATGATGCGAATACGCTGATGCCGATGGCACCGCCAGTCGTTGTAGCGACTCTTTTGTCTTCGCCCATTGCCGGGCTAGCCATCGTGACAGCCCTCACCGGCCTGTATGGGCGGGCATTTGACCGACCCAAATGAGCAAAATACGCAGCAGTCGCCCTGCTTGGGCTTGAGCATTTCACTACAGCCGGTACATTCATAGAAAAACTGACAGGCATTGGTAGGCATGCGCTCGCTCGCCTGGTGCCCGCAACTTGGGCAGGTGATGACAGAGAACTCAATAATTTCGGCCATGCTTGCTCATCTTGAATTGGCACGATCGCCGCTTCCGCGTATGCTAGACCCTGTAGTTACTACAAGGTCAAGCACACATGCGCATTGGACAACTGTCGGCGGAATGTGACTGCCCGGTGGAAACCATCCGCTATTACGAAAAAATCGGATTATTGCCGCAGGCCGTGCGGCGGGCAAATGGTTACCGCAGTTATGACGAGATGCATCGCAAATGGCTGCAATTTATTCTGCGCAGTCGTGCGCTGGGATTCAACCAGGACGAAGTTCGGCGGCTGACCGACCTCGCTCATCAACAACGTCCGGCGTGCGCGGACGTATACAAACTACTGGATGAGCACATTAACAACGTACTATCGAAAGTTCGCGAACTGAAGCGAATGCAGCAAGCCCTATCCCGATTGCAGGCGCAGTGCCACGACGGCACTTTGCACGACTGCCCGGTTATCGATGAACTGATGGGTTAAAACCCCATTCCATCACACGCCAGGCTCTGACGGCGCATGTGTAATCGTGGAATGATTATTCCGCATCATCCTGTATGGTGTGCACTTCCAAAATAGTCGTAAACGCTCAGACACATAGAACAAAAAACCTTGAAAAGTCATCAAATTGCAATTATTCCGGGAGACGGTATTGGCGCCGAAGTATCTGTTGAAGCAGTCAGAATATTAAAGGCAGCCGCGCAGAAATTCTCGTTTGAAGTCAATTTTAATCAATTTGACTGGGGTTGTGATTACTACCTCAAGCACGGCCAGATGGGTCCGGATGACCTGCTTGAGGTGCTGAAGGACTTTGATGGCATTTTTCTTGGTTGCATCGGTGATGCATCAAAAGTACCGGATCACATTTCCCTGGCTATCCTGCTGCAGATACGCAAGGGATTTGATCAATACGTCAATTTGCGGCCCATTCAACTCTATCCAGGCGTAGATACGCCCATAAGAACGGCCACACCCGAAACAGTGAACATGGTCGTGGTCCGGGAAAACACCGAAGGCGAGTACTCGGGCAATGGCGGATTTTTTATGCCGGACAAACCGGAGGGGTTCGCCAACCAGATGGCTGTTTTTACGCGAAAAGGTTGTGAGCGCGTAATGCGATACGCGTTCGACCTGGCCCGCACGCGAAAAAAACTCGGCGACGAGGACCCAGTGGGACTCGTGACAAATTGCACCAAGTCCAATGCGTTGAATTACTCCATGGTTTACTGGGACTCGATTTTTGACCAGATAGCCGGGGAGTATCCGGATATCAAAACCGATATGGCCCTTGTCGATGCAATGACCATGTGGTTCGTAAAGAATCCGCAGTACTTTGACGTCGTTGTCGCTTCGAACCTGTTTGGGGACATCATTACGGACCTTGGAGCCATGCTCCAGGGAGGAATGGGATTCGCCGCCGGGGGCAATATCAACCCCGAAAAAGAATTTCCGTCGATGTTTGAACCGATCCATGGTTCTGCGCCGAAATATACGGGCAAGAACATCGTTAACCCGATTGCCTCAATCGAAGCAGCGCGCATGCTGCTCGATCATCTGGACGAGACAGAGGCTGCAGATGGTATACAGGCAGCAATTATGAAAGTACTTGCCGACGGCGAGGTGCGCACGAAGGACATGGGCGGGACCAGCACGACACGGGAAATCGGCGAAGCTGTAGAGAAAGAGTTGCTTGCCCTTTAGTATTTTCGAAGCAGATACGTCGTTGCCACGAGGATGAACTTATGACGCATGATCGCCTGATTTCGCTCGCAATTTATGTTGCTGTAGCCATGCTTGCCGGCTGCCAGCCGCAGGATTCCGTCCCGACCAGCACCTTGATTATTAATGCAATGATCATTGACGGTACGGGCAGCCCCGGTTTCGATGGGGCCCTGCGATATGACGGTGATCGCATTGTCGAGATCGGCGACCTGACTCAGATCCCGGGCGAAACAATATTCGACGCGAGTGGACTGGTACTTGCACCCGGGTTCATCGACACACACAGCCACCATGATCGCGATTACCTCAAGTACCCGCATATGCCCGCTGTGCTGAGCCAGGGTGTCACGACAATCGTTCACGGAGCGGACGGCGGACGTAGCATTGGCAGCGCGTCAAACTACAGCTCACAGACGGAATTCAATCAGGCATTTTTAAATCATCCCGTTGCTGTCAATGCTGCAGTATTGTCGGGACACGGCAGCATTCGCTCCGCGGTAATGGGAGATGACTATCGTCGCGAGGCAACCGCCGCCGAAATCGAAGCGATGAAAGTACTTGTCGACGCCGACATGCGCGCGGGCGCCATTGGCCTCGGCACAGGACTGGAGTATGAACCCGGCATCTATGCGTCGACGGAAGAGATTATCGAACTGGCAAAAGTAGCCGCGCGTTATGGCGGCGGCTATTCCAGTCACCTGCGTGATGAAGATGACCGGTTCATGGACGCCCTTGAGGAGATCATTCGCGTTGGCCGCGAAGCCAAGCTTCGCGTACATGTTGCACACATAAAGCTCGCCGACAATACTTTTTGGGGCACTGGTGACGACGTCATCGAGTTACTGGATTCAGCAAGAGCAGATGGCGTCGAGATCAGTGCCGATATCTATCCTTATCTGCGCTGGCAGAGCAATCTCGCCGTCCTGTTTCCCGACCGCGATTATACGAACAGGGATACGGCTGTTTTCACGTT
>JADFKA010000084.1 GCA_022565135.1 Pseudomonadota bacterium | reverse complement strand
TGCGCGGACGTACCGTGGTTCTCGCCGCCAGGGACATCGACACGGACCAGATCATCCCGGCGCGCTTCCTGACGGCGACGTCACGCGAAGGATTTGGCAAGAACCTGTTTCATGATCTTCGTTTCCATGCAGACGGCACCAAAAATCTGGATTTTCCACTCAATCACGCTGACGCCAGGGGTTGCAAGATTCTTGTTGCGGGTAATAACTTTGGTTGTGGCTCATCGCGCGAGCACGCACCGTGGGCGCTGCTCGACTATGGCATACGCGCCGTTATCAGCACCGAAATAGCCGATATTTTTCGTAACAACTCAATGAAGAATGGCTTATTGCCAATCGTCGTCGATGAGAAAACACACGCATGGCTATCCGGCAATCCGGGCGTCGAGCTTGCCATCGACGTCACGGCATCGACGTTGACGATGCCCGACGGCCGCGTCGTCCGATTTCCGATCGATCCCTTTGCGCGATTCTGCCTCGTTGAGGGTATCGATGAACTTGGTTTCCTGCAGCAGCATCTGGCCCATATCGAAAAATTTGAGGAGACGCGATCCTGGACGCCTTGATTACGCTGTTGCCCGGCGATGGTATCGGGCCAGAGGTCACCACAGCCGCACAGC
This sequence comes from Pseudomonadota bacterium, assembly GCA_022565135.1. GTDB lineage: Bacteria > Pseudomonadota > Gammaproteobacteria > Steroidobacterales > Woeseiaceae > UBA1847. The sequence goes on along the minus strand of JADFKA010000084.1, from coordinate 6,661 downwards.
GTGTTCTGCAAGAGGTCGCGTCGCGTTACGGTCACGCGTTCGAATTCAGCAAACAACTCATCGGTGGGGCCGCGATTGACGAGACCGGCAACCCGTTGCCTGATGCAACGATAGTGAGCTGCGAGCGAAGTGATGCCGTATTTCTCGGCGCTGTCGGCGGACCAAAGTGGTCTAACCCCAATGCGGCGGTAAGGCCGGAGCAGGGATTGCTTGGATTGCGCTCGAGACTGGGCGTTTATGCCAATCTGCGTCCGGTCAAAGTACTCGATGCACTCAAGGGAACATCGCCGCTCAAGGGCGAGATTATCCAGGGCGTCAATCTTGTCGTCGTACGGGAACTGACAGGCGGCATCTATTTCGGCGAGAAAACGCGAGATGAATCCTCTGCAAGCGACCTGTGTACTTATCACACCGTGGAAATCGAGCGCATCGTTCGCGTCGCGGCCCGTCTCGCTGCGACCCGTCGCGGCAAATTGTGTTCAATCGACAAGGCCAATGTTCTTGAGACCTCGCGGCTTTGGCGTGACGTCACGAATCGTCTCATGCGCGACGAGTTTCCAGACATAGAACTCGAGACCTTGCTTGTCGATGCAGCGGCCATGCACTTGTTGAGTCGGCCGCGGGATTTCGATGTCATCGTCACGGAGAACATGTTCGGCGACATCCTGACCGACGAAGCGTCCATGCTCGCGGGTTCACTGGGTATGTTGCCCTCGGCATCACTGGGAGAGTCCGCTCTCGGCATCTACGAGCCCATACACGGATCGGCACCGGATATTGCGGGCAAAGGGCTGGCAAACCCCTGTGGCGCGCTGGCGAGCGCTGCAATGCTGCTGCGGCACAGCCTCAACCTCAACGCAGAGGCCGCCGCGGTCGAGGCCGCGATCGACACTGCTATTGTGGCGGGTGCGCGAACCGCAGACATCGCCTGTGATGACGATACGGTGCTCTCAACCAGCGATATGACCGACCGAATTATCGCTGCGATCGACTGATTCTCTCCAGTAGCTATCACTAATAGCAACGGCTTGGGCCAAAAACGTCAATAAATGTGAAACGCACCATTGCACAGGTTGTTCTAATGTATTAACGTATTAGTGCATTAATACACGAGTACAGCCATGAAACCGAATCGACCGTACAGCGAAACCGAGCAATGCGCCGCCGAAAGTGCCTTGTTTCGAGCCGTAATCAGTCTCCGCAACCCTGACGAGTGCCGCAATTTCTTTCACGATCTGTGTACGCCGGCAGAGCTGCAGGCGCTTGTCGATCGGTGGCAGGTTGTAGAACTACTTGAGCAGGGCCTGACCTATCGAACCATCCACGACCTCACGACCGTTAGCGTGACCACGATAGGTCGTGTGGCGCGTTTCCTCACCAATGGCTTCGGTGGCTATCGGGCTGCCATTGACCACGCGGCTGACAACGTCAGCCGCACCTCACCCTAAGGACAGCAAAATGGACTCTTCCGAGCAGCGCATTAGGATCGCAGTGCAAAATTCCGGTCGTTTGACGGACCACTCGCGCGATCTGCTCGAACGTTGCGGCCTGAAACTGACGCAAAGCAAAAACCAGTTGTTTTGTTACGGCGAGAATATGCCCATCGACTTGTTACTGGTTCGCGACGACGACATTCCGGGCCTCGTCAGCGACGATGTCTGTGATCTAGGCATTGTCGGTCTCAATGTTGTCGAGGAAAAACGCCTGGCTTTCGAGAACGACGGCCGCAAAGCATTATTCAAACAGGTATGTGAGCTGGACTTTGGCCACTGCCGATTATCGCTAGCGGCACCGGAGGGTGAGGAATTTCACGGCCCGGAGTCACTAGTAAACAAAAGGATTGCAACCAGTTACGTTGAACTTCTAAAGAAATACCTTAAGAAAAAGAATGTGGCGGCGGAGATCGTCTATTTCTCTGGCGCCGTCGAAATCGCGCCCCAGCTGGGCATAGCCGACTACATCTGTGATCTCGTATCGACCGGTTCGACTTTGACCGCAAATGGTCTCGCTGAAGTGGATGTACTGCTCGAAAGTGAGGCGGTCATCATTCAGACCAAGGCGCCATTGAATGTCGCCAAACAGGCGCTGATAGACAGGATATTGCAGCGACTTGATGGCGTCCTGCAGGTTCGGGAGAGCAAATACATCATGCTGCATGCTCCGCGCGCGGCGTTAGCTGAAATCCGTGCCTTGCTGCCGGGCTCCGAGGCCCCTACTGTCATTCCGCTTGAGGGTGTGCCCGACAAAGTCGCCATTCATGCGGTCTGCACAGAGACTGTATTCTGGGAAACACTCGAAAATCTCAAGGCGGCGGGTGCGAGCTCTTTGCTCGTTCTGCCCGTCGAGAAGATGTTGGCGTAATCGATGCGCCTGCAGATAAGCACCTGGATCGATCTCGACGCCGGCACCCAGCAGGCGCTGTTGCAACGGCCTGCTACAAGCTCGGATGCGTCAATTCGTGACTCGGTCACCCGCATCATTGGCCTGGTACGCGCAAAAGGGGACCCTGCGATCAGGGCGTTGACCGCGCAACATGACGATGCCCACCTCGATCTGTTCGGTGTCGACGACGATGAGTTGGCCGCGGCAGAGGCTGAGCTAAGTTTCGAAGCACTTGCGGCGATCGACCTTGCCATCGCGAACGTGCGTCGCTTTCATGCAGCGCAGTTGCCTGGGCAAATCTCCGTCGAGACGATGCCCGGCGTTCGTTGCGAGCGACTCAGTCATGCGATCGACGCCGTCGGTCTTTACGTACCGGCAGGAACCGCACCATTACCGTCTGCGGCGATAATGTTGGCCGTACCGGCGGTAATTGCAGGTTGCCCGACTCGCATCATGTGCACCCCACCGCGCCCGGATGGACGCGCGGATCCGGCAGTACTGGTTGCTGCGTTGCGCTCAGGCGTGTCCGACATTTTCAAGATCGGTGGCGCGCAGGCCATCGCCGCCATGGCCTATGGAACAGAATCGGTGCCCAAAGTCTGCAAGATTTTTGGACCCGGCAATACCTGGGTGACCTGTGCAAAAAAAATTGTGAGCAACGACTCGGCAGGGGCTGCGATCGACATGCCCGCCGGACCGTCGGAACTGCTGGTTATCGCAGATCGTGACGCGAGCGCTGAATTCGTTGCCGCCGATCTGTTATCCCAGGCGGAGCACGGAGTTGACTCGCAAGTGATGTTGCTGACCACAGATGCAGATTTTGCGCGGCAGGTACAAGCCGCCATCGAAACGCAACTCAAACGGCTCTCCCGTGTGGAAATTGTGCTTGAGTCGCTGGCCAATTCGCAAGTGATTATTGTGCAAGATATCGCAATGGCCGTTGCAATAAGCAATCGCTATGCACCAGAGCACCTGATTTTGCAGGTGACGGACCCGCGTGACGCCTTGTCCGGGATTCGCAACGCGGGTTCTGTATTCATCGGACCGTGGACACCCGAGTCGGTCGGCGACTACTGCAGCGGTACAAATCACGTGCTCCCCACCAACGGATTTGCCAGATCTCATAGCGGTCTTGGCGTCGAGCAATTTCAGCGCAATATGACAGTGCAGGAGCTAACGTCAGCAGGACTTGCCGGCATCGCCGCGGCCGTCATGGAGCTTGCCGGACTCGAAGGACTTGACGCGCATGCCGCGGCAGTACGGTGTCGGCTGGATGCAAGCACATGACGATCGCAAAGCTGGCAAGACCGGAAATTCGCGCCCTCAAACCCTACGCGGCTGCCAGTCAAATCGACGATACGATTCGGTTGAATGCGAATGAAGCGCCATGGACGAATCGTGCCGATCGTTTTCGCCGACCGTTGAACCGCTACCCTGAAATACGCCCTGCCCGGTTGCGATCGGCTCTCGCCGACCGCTATGGCTGTGGCGTGGAGAATCTGCTGGTGACTCGCGGCACGAGCGAAGGCATCGATCTCCTGCTGCGTGTCTTTTGTCGCGCGGGTCGGGACAGCATGCTGATTATTGCGCCGACATTTTCAATGTATCGTCACTATGCGGCTGTGCAGGGTGCTCGGGTGATCGAAGTAGAGACATCAGGACATGACGACTTCGCCGTCGATATTGATGCATTGCTTGAGTCCTGCGACGCAACGACACGCCTGATATTTATTTGTTCACCGAACAATCCGACCGGCACAAGTATGGCCAGGGATGAGCTGGTCCGATTGCTCGACGCACGTGGCGACCGCTCAGCGATCGTCGTGGATGAGGCCTACATTGAATTCGCGCGGGAGCCATCGGTGGTCCAATTGTTAAATAGTTACAGCAACCTGATAGTGCTGCGCACCCTGTCGAAGGCACTCGCTTATGCGGGCGCTCGATGTGGCAGCGTGATTGGTCCCGCTGCAGTCATCGACATGCTCGATGCCGTTCAGGCTCCTTATGCGATGGCAACTCCTGTCGTTGAGTGCGTCGAAAATGCGTTGCAAGCCGAGAACCTGAATGCGGCCGAGCAGAGGGTGAGCGACATCGTTGCCGAGCGAGACCGACTGGTGGCGGCGATAGATCAGTTTTCATTCGTGCGCAAGATATGGTCCAGCGCAGCAAATTTTTTCCTGATTGAAGTCGACAATGTCGAGGCCTTGCTTGAGCAATGCGTTGCGGACAAAATCCTGCTGCGTTACTTCGATGGCTCGCTTGCCGATTGCATTCGCATAACAGTCGGCAGCGCCGCCGAGAATGATCAACTCCTGCAATCCTTCGAGAGTGTCCTGAACTCATCAAAATCACCTTGACGGGGTACGAACGTGGCAGCAAAAATATTGTTTATCGATCGTGATGGCACGCTCATCGAAGAGCCTGAGGATTTGCAGGTCGATGCGCTTGGCAAAGTTCGTCTCGTCGCCGGTGTCATCCCGGCCCTGATTGAATTGTCCGGTGACGGCTACCGATTCGTCATTGTTAGTAACCAGGACGGTCTGGGCACGAGCGCCTTTCCCCAAGAGGCCTTCAAACTCTGTCAGGAGCATATGCTGGCACTATTTTCGTCACAGGGAATCTCGTTTGATGAGGTGTTCATCTGTCCACATCGCGCCGCAGACGGCTGCGAGTGCCGCAAGCCACGCGCGGGCTTGCTAACACGTTTTCTGGCCGAAACAGACATCGACATGGCATCGTCAGCGGTTATCGGTGATCGACAGACTGACCTCGAGCTTGCCGAGCGACTCGGCGTTAGAGGCTTCCTGCTGAGTAAGGACGGCGACCGCGAGACATCCTGGCCCGGCATCGTCGACGCCCTCTGCCATGCCGATCGACAAGCAAGCGTCGAACGAGTAACGAAAGAAACTCGCATTCACGCAATCGTTAATCTTGACACGGCGGAACCGATAGCCATCGCCACCGGCATCGGATTCTTCGATCACATGCTCGAACAGATCTCAAAGCATGGCGGCTTCAGTCTTTCATTGCAGTGTGAAGGCGACCTCAATATCGATGACCATCACACGGTCGAAGATACGGCCATCTGCTTTGGCGGCGCCATGAGAAAGGCGCTTGGCAGCAAGCGTGGAGTCGGTCGATACGGTTTCGTACTGCCGATGGATGAGAGCGAAGCAAAAGTATTGATCGATCTGTCCGGCCGGGGTCGCTTCGTATTCAATGGCGACTTCTCGAAAGATCATGTCGGTGAATTGTCGACTGAAATGGTTGAGCACTTTTTTCGGTCGTTCGCCGATGCGCTCGGCGCCGCCGTGCACATAACTGTGAAGGGTCAAAATACACACCACATGGTTGAGGCGTGCTTCAAGTCCGTCGGTCGCAGTCTGCGTCAGGCTATTCGCAGAGACGGCAATGAGCTGCCAACGACCAAAGGCACGCTGGGCTGAAATGCGCCCCGATAACATCGCAATTATTGACAGTGGCGGAGCGAATATTGCCTCACTGCTGTATGCGTTTGGTCGGCTTGGCGCTGGCGCGACGTTGACGACTGACGCAGCGACGATTCAGGCAGCTGATCGCGTCATTCTTCCGGGCGTGGGGGCCGCACAGGACGCTATGCAGCGTCTGCGCGAACACCAATTGATTGATGTCATTCGTGGCCTGCAGCAGCCCGTTCTCGGCATCTGTCTCGGCATGCAGTTACTCGCCGATGCGTCAGAGGAAGAAGATGTCGAGTGTCTGGGAATCATTCCCGGCATTGCCTCGAGACTGCATGCCGAAACCAGTTCTCCCGTGCCGAACATGGGCTGGTGCCCTATTCGCAAAACAAAGGCTCACGACACGCTCGCAAACGTCGATGATGGAACTTACTTTTACTTCCTGCACAGCTACGCCCTGCCCGTGTCCGGCTTCACGATAGCCGAGGCCCAGCACGCTGAAGCCTTTTCGGCAGTCGTTGCCAAGAGGAATTTCGTCGCAGCTCAATTTCATCCTGAACGATCGTCTGCTGCCGGCTCTCGTCTGTTGCAAAACTTTCTCGGCATGCCGCGATGAACATCATTCCAGCAATCGATCTTCAGGATGGCAAGTGCGTGCGCCTGTTGCAGGGTGACTTCGAGCAATCCACCGAATACAGCAACGACCCCATCAAGGTTGCACGCCAATACGCGAACCTCGATACCACGCAACTGCACATTGTGGATCTCGACGGGGCACGAACCGGCACCCAGGTGAATCGTGTAATCATTGCGGCCATCGCCGCGGAATCCCGGCTATCGAT
>JADFKA010000083.1 GCA_022565135.1 Pseudomonadota bacterium | reverse complement strand
AGGCAAGCCTGGCCTCCTCCGCGTCAGCGACGACAAACTCGTCAATACCGTTAACCAACGCATGTTCGATGCGCTTCGCGACGGGCAATTCTCGCCAACTGAGGTCCGCAACCTTCGCTTTGGCACCTGAGGCCTGGCCTCTGTAGCGTTCGGCCACGGTGAGCAGACCTTCCGCAGCATCTTCGCAACGGTTGAGAACGGCATCCTCGACAGCATCGCGCAGATCGGTCGGCAGGTCCGCATAAATTGCAAGTTGGCCCGCATTGACGATACCCATGCTCATACCAGCGCGAATCGCGTGGTACAGAAACACCGAGTGGATCGCCTCGCGCACGACGTTATTGCCACGGAACGAGAACGACACATTGCTTACGCCGCCGCTGACCAGCGAATGGGGCATTGCTGCCTTGATCTGCCGGGTCGCCTCAATGAAATTGATCCCGTAGCTCGCGTGTTCTTCAATACCCGTTGCGATGGCGAAAATATTCGGATCAAAGATGATGTCCGAGGATTCGAATCCCACCTTTTCAGTGAGTATCCGGTGCGAGCGCTTGCAAATTTCGACCTTGCGTTCGATGGTGTCAGCCTGACCCTTGGTGTCAAACGCCATGACGATGACGGCGGCGCCGTAAGCGCGCACAAGCTCTGCCTGCTCGATAAAATGCTGCTCGCCTTCTTTGAGGCTGATCGAATTGACGATGGCCTTGCCTTGCACACACTGCAATCCGGCTTCGATCACCGACCATTTCGACGAGTCAATCATGACTGGAAGCCGCGATATATCCGGCTCCGAGGCGATGAGGCTCAGGAACGTCACCATCGCTTTCTCGGAGTCGAGCATGCCCTCATCCATGTTGACGTCGATGATCTGCGCGCCATTGTCCACCTGGTCGCGCGCAACCTGGACCGCGGCCGCATAGTCATCGGCCTCAATCAATCGCCGAAAACGTGCCGATCCCGTTACATTGCAGCGCTCACCGACATTGACGAACAGGTCATCCGGCCCGATGTTCAGCGGCTCGAGTCCGGCAATCCGGCAACGCACAGGCGGCGTGGCCGGCACTCGCGGCGCCAGCCCTTCGATAACCTCCTTGAGCGCACGAATATGGTCAGGCGTCGTACCGCAACAGCCGCCAACCAGGTTGACCAGCCCGCTTTGTGCAAACTCCTCGATGGTCTTTGCCATGTGTTCCGGCGTTTCGTCATACTCGCCGAATTCATTCGGCAAACCCGCATTCGGGTGCGCACAGACCCGTGTGTCCGCAACGCGAGCGAGTTCCGCGATGTAAGGCCTCAGGTCATCTGCGCCCAGTGCGCAATTAAAACCAACCACGAAGGGGTCTGCATGGCGGATGGAATTCCAGAATGCCTCGCTCGTCTGGCCCGACAATGTACGCCCCGAGGCATCCGTAATCGTTCCTGAAATCATGACCGGCAATGTCACGCCAGCGGCCTTGAAGCAGCGCTTGATCGCGAATATCGCGGCCTTCGCGTTGAGTGTGTCGAAAATCGTTTCGACCATCAGAAAATCGACGCCGCCTTCAATCAGCGCGTTTGCCGCCTGTTCATAGGTCGCGACGAGTTCAGCAAATCGAATGTTGCGATAACCGGGGTCGTTGACGTCCGGCGATATCGATGCGGTCCGATTCGTGGGTCCCAATACGCCGGCGACGTACCGCGGACTGCCGACACGGGACGCATGGGTATCAGCGCATTCACGCGCAAGCCTGGCGGCGGTGAGGTTCAACTCGGACACCAGCTCGGCCATCGCGTAATCGCTCATCGATGGCGCATTTGAGTTAAACGTATTGGTTTCGATGATGTCGGCACCAGCATCGAGAAATTGACGATGAATGTCCTGGACCACCTGCGGCCGCGTCAAGGTCAACAAATCGTTGTTGCCCTTGACGTCACTGGCCCAGTCGCCGAATCGGTCGCCGCGAAATTCCTCCTCGCCAAGTGCGTAGCCCTGGATCATCGTACCCATTGCACCATCGAGCAGCATGATGCGGCTGTCGAGCGACTCCATGAGCGACGCTATGCGTCTGTTGCGGTCCAAATCTCTATCTCACGCAGCAGCTTGATGGGCACGCACGCCGAGTGCGTGGCAGATCGCAAACGTCAATTCGGAGCGATTCAGCGTGTAGAAATGGAACTCGTCGACACCTTCGGATTGCAGTGCCCGAACCTGCTCGATCGCAACGCTCGCCGCAATCATCTGCCGCGTCTCGGCATCGTCCTCGAGGCCGGCAAACCGATCATGCAGCCACTTCGGCACGTTCGCACCGCATCGCGCGGCAAATCGCTGCAACTGGGGAAATCGTGTAATCGGCAGAATGCCGGGCACCAGCGTCGACTCGATGCCGGCGATCGCAGCGAGGTCGCGAAAACGCAGGAAAACCTCGACATCGAAGAAAAACTGCGTGATGGCTCGCGACGCTCCGGAATCCAGTTTGCGCTTGAGGTTTTCGAGATCGGAACTCGGACTCGACGCATCGGGATGTACTTCGGGATACGCTGCTACCGAAATATCGAAATCGGCGATCCTGCGCAGGCCGGCGACAAGATCCGAAGCGTAGGTGTAACCATCGGCTCTTGGTACATAGTCATCCGGAAGATCACCGCGAAGCGCGACAAGGTGCCGAACACCCATGTCCCAGTACGCGCGCGCAATATCGTCAATCTTGCCACGACTTGCGTCTATGCACGTCAAATGCGGCGCGGCCGTCAGACCTGTGTCGCTTACGATTCGCGCCACTGCCGCGTGCGTGCGCTTGCGTGTCGAACCGTCCGCACCATATGTCACTGACACAAACCTGGGTTCGAGTTCGGCCAGCCGCTCGATCGAGTTCCAGAGTATCGCCGCCATCTCCGGACTATGCGGAGGAAAGAATTCGAACGAAACGCTGACAGTGCCTGTAGTTCGATCAACCATTGGCATATCGTCCGTCAGGCCGCCGCCGATTCGAAGTCCGCCGCCAATTCGAAGTCCGCCGCTGTCGCGACGGCAAGTAACCAGCGGGGTTCGTGCAGGGGTATGCGGCGCGGCGGTGCGAGACGCAGGCCAGTAGCCTGGCACCATTGCGCAAAGTGCTCTTCGAGCAGAGCGATGTTGCCGCGATCGGCCTGCCCAAGCAGCAGCAATCGTCCGCCAGGTTTCAGCAGCCGGCTCGCCTCGATAATTGCCACGAGCGGTTTGTCGGCTGCACCGAGCACATCGTCGAGGATGACTGTGTCGAACTCGGCATCAGCAAATGGCAATTCGTACATGTCCCCTTTGCGAACACTGCAGTTCTCGACGCCGGCCAGCAACAATTCTGTACGCGCAAGCTGCCTGGCGTCTGAGTCGATATCAACGCCCACGGCGCGTTGCGCGCGCGATCCAAGCAACTTCAGTATGCGGCCCTGACCGCTGCCGATATCGATGAGTGCGCCGAGCGGCGCCGCAACTGTCAGCTCGACAAGTGCATGATGTAAGTGGCGTATCGATGCGTCATCTTGCGTCGGCGCGGGCACCCCACCTTTGGCGCTGCGTAAATTGCGTAACTTCTCCAGGTCGCGTTCGAACGCGGGCTCGTCTGTCGGCAGCAAAGCAAAAAATCGACGTCGGACCGCCGCCTGATCGCCACGCAAGGACATCCTGTAGTAGACAAAGTGCCCATCGCGAAATCGTTGCAGCAGATCTGCATCGCATAACTGCTTGAGATGCTGGGAAATGCGCGGCTGACTCTGCACCAGCACCTGTGCGAGCTCCGAGACACTGCACTCGCCATGCATGCAAATGGCAAGCAGGCGTAGCCGGATCGGGTTCGCCAGTGCCTTGAGCTGGAAAATCAGTTGTTCGGTCGCACTTTCCATAATATAAATAAATAATGATTTCTTTATATATAGTTTGAACACCTTAGCATATCAGCGCTTGGTCCCGCTACCGCCTACGTACCCCTAGTCCCAAGGTGAATTTTGCAGGAGCCCGCCATTCTTCGCGGGGACGGCAGGAGGGATTTTTCTGGCCGGAAATAAAGCGCAGCGCAGCGAGCCATTCCGGCGAGAAATGTCCGAACTGCCGGCCGTGCCGTGGAATCGCCCGGTTGGCAAGACTTTACTTGGCGAGTTTCTCTTTGAGGATCGTGTTGACCTGGCCCGGATTGGCCTTGCCACCCGTCTCTTGCATGACCTGGCCGACGAAGAAACCGATCAGCTTGTCCTTGCCGGACTGATATTCGGCGACTTGCGCAGGATTGGCGGCGATGACTTTGTCGACCACGGCCTCGATTGCCGACGTGTCGGTGATCTGCTGGAGGCCGCGTGCCTCGATGATTTCGTCGGCTGTGCCCTCGCCTGTCCACATTGCGTCGAAAACTTCCTTGGCTATTTTGCCGGAGATTGTATTGTCGTCGATGCGGTCCAGTAAACCGGACAGATCGCCAGCGGCGATACGGCTCGTTTCAATCTCCAGGCCATCTTTATTGAGTGCAGCCGCAAGATCACCGATCACCCAGTTTGCGACCACTTGTGCTCTGGCCGTACCGGCTGCGACCGCAGCTTCGAAATAATCGGCCAAGGCCCGGTTGACCGTGAGAATCGCAGCATCACTCGCCTTCAGATTGTAATCCGTGACGAATCGTTGCTGTTTCGCGTCCGGCAGTTCGGGCAAGGTGCGGCGCACGGCCTCGATGTACTCCTCGTCGATCTCGATCGGTAACAGATCCGGATCCGGGAAGTAGCGATAATCGTTGGCTTCTTCCTTGGCGCGCATTGTGCGTGTCTCGTCGCGATCGGAATCGTACAGACGCGTCTCCTGCACGACCTTGCCACCGTCTTCGATCAGCTCGATCTGACGCTCGATTTCGAAATTGATAGCTTTCTCAACGAAGCGAAACGAATTCAGGTTCTTGAGTTCGGCGCGCGTGCCCAGTTTCTTCTGGCCGCGAGGTCGCACAGAAATATTGGCGTCGCAGCGAAACGATCCTTCGGCCATGTTGCCGTCGGAAATCTCGAGATAACGCACGAGCGTATGAATCTTGCGCATATAAGCGATCGCTTCCTTCGCCGAGCGCAAGTCCGGTTCCGAGACGATTTCCAGTAATGGCGTACCTGCACGATTCAGATCAATGCCCGAAGAGCCGTCCAGACCCTCGTGAATCGATTTGCCCGCATCTTCTTCGAGATGCGCACGTGTGATGCCGATGCGCTTGTCGTTGCCGTCGGCGTCTTTGATATAGAGTTCGCCGTGCTCGACAATCGGCAGCTCAAACTGACTGATCTGGTAGCCCTTGGGCAGATCGGGATAGAAGTAGTTTTTGCGCGCAAACACCGAGCGGCGCGCGACGGTCGCGTTGACTGCGAGTCCGAACTTGCAGGCCATGCGGATGACTTCTTCGTTCAGGACTGGCAACACTCCCGGATAGCCGAGATCCACAAGGCAGGCCTGCGTATTTGGCTCGGCACCGTAAGCCGTCGCAGCACCCGAAAAAATCTTGCTGCGCGTCGCAAGCTGGGCGTGGATCTCGAGACCGATGACGACTTCCCAATGGCCGCTCATTGGTAACCCTCCGGGCAAGCCTCGTGCCAGTGGGTCTGCTGCTGGTACTGATGTGCGCACCGCAGAACCGTCTCTTCACCGAAATGCGGTCCGACAAGGTGCAATCCGACGGGCAGCCCGTCGACGAATCCACAGGGTATCGAGATTGCAGGCAGGCCGGCAAGATTGGCGCCGATCGTATAGATGTCGTTGAGATACATCGTGATCGGATCGTCGGTCTTGTCACCGAGACGAAATGCCGGCGTTGGTGCCGTTGGCCCGGCAATAATATCGACCTCGGCGAACGCCTTGTTGAAGTCCTGAGCAATCAGCTGGCGGACTCGTTGCGCTTTCAGGTAATACGCGTCGTAATAGCCAGCGGACAGAACATAGGTTCCTGTCATGATGCGGCGTTTGACCTCGGCGCCGAACCCTTCGCCACGACTCCGACAATAAAGGTCGAACAGGTCCTCTGGATCCTTGGCGCGGTGGCCAAATCGAACACCATCAAATCGCGACATATTCGACGAGCATTCAGCTGGCGCGACGACATAGTATGTTGGCACTGACAGATCGAGATTCGGCAGATCAACCTCAGTCAGTTTCGCGCCCTGCGCCTCTAGTACAGCCAGCGATTCCCTGACTGCCGCCGCACATTTATCGTCGAGTCCTGTATCAAAATGTTGCCGGACGATGCCGATACGAAGGCCCTTGAGGGATTTAGCGAGACTCGCCACATAGTCCGGTACCGGACGGTCAATCGACGTTGAATCACGCTGATCGAAGCCAGCCATGACACCGAGCAAGAGCGCCGCATCTTCGGTGCTGCGGGTAATCACGCCCGCTTGATCAAGGCTTGACGCAAAGGCAACCATGCCGTATCGGGACACGCGCCCGTACGTGGGTTTCATGCCAACGGTGCCGGTCAGCGCCGCCGGCTGACGGATCGACCCGCCTGTGTCCGTGCCCGTCGCCGCCGGCGCAAGGCGCGCCGCGACCGCTGCGGCCGATCCGCCGGACGATCCGCCCGGCGACCGCTCACGATCCCAGGGGTTTCTGACGGGCCCGAAGTAGCTCGTCTCGCTCGAGGAACCCATCGCGAATTCGTCCATGTTGGTCTTGCCGAGCACGACAGCTCCGGCAGCGGCTAGTCGCTCAACAATGGTCGCGTCGTAGGGCGAGACGAAATTTTCGAGCATGCGCGACCCGCAGGTCGTAGTGACACCCTTGGTACAGAAAATATCCTTATGCACGACTGGCAGGCCATTCAGCACGCCGGCGTCGCCTGTCGCACGCGCATCATCGGCGCGCACGGCCGCCGCCAGCGCTGCATCGGCTGTTACCGTTATAAAAGCATTCAGGGACTGATCCAATGATTCAATGCGACCGAGCAATACCTCGATAAGTTCTACGGACGAGAAGTCACCGCGCTGCATGCCTGCAGCGAGTTGCGTCAGCGTCTGGGTATGCAATTCCTGCATCACGGTCGAAACTTCATAAGATTGCCGCTCAGGTCATTGCAGGACTTTTGGCACAAGGTACAGGCCCTTCTCGATCGCGGGGGCGTTTTTCTGGATCTCATCTCTCTCGTCCGTTTCCGTAACCCGATCCGAACGCAAACGCTGTGATTCGTTGAGAGGATGTGCCATGGGCAATACATCGTCGGTCGCCGCCGCACTCAACTGGTCGACAAAATCGACAATTCGCGACAATTTATCGACGGTCTCGTCCAACTCGTCGTCGGCTAGCTTCAGTCTCGCCAGCAATGCGATATGCTGAACCTGATCTTTATCGAGTGACACGGGAGGAATCCTGCTCTAAAGTGCGCGTGAATCGCCATCAGGCGCGCGCCCGCAATGATACACACTGCCTTGTGCAAAGTCGTGCGCATTGT
>JADFKA010000082.1 GCA_022565135.1 Pseudomonadota bacterium | reverse complement strand
TCACTGGGGCCAGCTCGGGAATCGGGGCCGCCATAGCGATCGAATTTGCCGATGCCGGATGGAGCGTCATGGCGGCTGGACGCAACGAAGAACGACTCGAGGAAGTTGCCGACGTCTCCGATAACATCGCCACCTGGGCAGGCGATCTTGCTGAGTCGGAAGACTGTGACGAGCTCGTCGCTGATACCATCGACGAATTTGGGCACCTCGATTGCCTCGTGAATTCCGCTGGAATTCTTCCACGCGGCAACGCCGAGGAGACCAGCGACGAGGATTGGCGCGACACGATGTCGATCAATCTCGATGTACCGTTTTACCTGTCACGAGCGGCGCTCCCCTACTTGCTCATTTCTGAGGGCAACATCATCAACATCGCGTCGTACTGGGCGAATAGAGCCGGAGAGCGAGCCCTTGCTTACTGCGTGAGTAAAGGTGGACTACTGCAATTGACGCGCGCCATGGCGCTCGACCATGCGGCAGATGGGCTGCGTGTTAATGCCATTTGCCCGGGTGGCGTCGACACACCGATGCTTGCCGAGGGCGCACGCAAACAGAATCTCGACGTCGACAGTTTCATGGCCGCCATTGCAGATCACAGCCCGAACAAGCGCATCGCCGATCCAGGTGACATTGCGTCACTGGTGTTGTTTCTTGCCAGCGATGCGGCACACCATATCACGGGCACCGCCATCCCGATCGATGGCGGCCTCACCGCTTAAGTGTAATAGCTCAGATCCGACCGCGCGGACAGTGTCAGAAATGATCGGGTTCGAACAGCGGCTTTTTTCGAAAGCAGTCGCTCAGATTATCGGATAACCACGAAAACAACAGGCTGATTTTGGCGAGAAGCGATCATCTGGAATATGACGATCGGTCCCCAAATGATTGTTGATACACTTGGCGCCCAAGTGACCGGGGGAAATAGCGTTCGTTTTTTCGTAGAAGTTGGGTTTCTTGGACTGATAATGGCTCTCGTTCCCATTGCTTTGTCCACTATCTTGACGAGCGAATTGCAGGTGTGGCGCGTGTCGACATATGCGATCTTGGCTCTGACAGGAATGTATCTACCGTTCTACATACGCCGTCGAAAAAAGATCGAGGAACGAATTCCGTGGATCAGCCTCCTCGTCATGGTCGGCTATGGAATTTCTATCATCGTAATGATCGCAACTGCCACCGAACTATTTTGGTTACCGTCTCTGGCCACCACGACATATTTTCTTGCTTGGGCGTTAATCAGCAACATTGCTATTTTCGTCTATTTTCTCGGCACCTTTATTGAACTGAACGAAACTCATTCAGACGACTGAGGCTTTTCCTGACTGAATGTAGCTTTGGATCCGTAAGGTCGCTAATGTCCGCTTCGGGTCGTTAGCGGCCTCTCGCCATCCTATCAGGCCAACGGCCGCTTTTGGGACTAAAGCCATCGTTCGATCTCGACTTAACCTAACGGCGTTAGTCTAATTAAAAACCGACTATCACACCTAGGCACCCGAGAAATCAACGCCGGAAAAGACCAGCGATATCGCGAGAATTAATTAAAGCGTGTTCGGCCATCGCAATTTCCTGATCTTTTCGTCTAGCCGGTTTTTTCGCCGCCCACCATTATGCTTGAGACAAGCACAGTCGGGATGCCTTGTGAGACAGGTACTCGCTGGCCGTTTTTCCCACAAGTCCAGCCGCCCGAATCGAGGCGCGCATCATTTGCAACCATCGTAATACGCTTGAGCAATTCGGGTCCATTGCCATTGATGTTGACGTCCTTAATTGGTGCGGTAATTTTGCCACGCTCTACGAGCCAACCGTTCTTGACGTAGAACGTGTAATCGCCGGCACCGATTTGTACCTGACCATTGGTGTAGGTCTCGGCGATAATGCCGTGATCCACCGCCTCGATGATCTCTTCTCTTGTGTGCGGTCCATCTTCCATGAACGTGCAGCTCATGCGTGGCATCGGTGCAAATTTGTACGATTCGCGCCGACCCGATCCAGTCGGCGGCAAGCCATATTGCGTCGCACTGATGCCATCGTGCAGGTACGACTGCAGGATGCCATTTTCCACGAGCACCGTGCGACCCGCCTTGTTGCCTTCGTCGTCGTAATTCAATGCCCCACGCTCGTGTGGAATTGAGGCCTGGTCGACAATGGTTATGAACGGTTCAGCGACCTTTTCGCCGATCATGTCCGAGTAAATGCTCGTGCCCTTGCGATTGAAGTCTGCCTCCATGCCGTGACCAATCGCCTCATGCAGCAGGATTCCGCTCGCACCCGAGGCGAGGATTACGGGCATCTCGCCAGCCGGTGGCCGGCGCGCGTCAAACAGTATCATCGTGCGATCGACAGCCTCTTCGATCATCTGCATCAGTCGCGCCTCGGTGTACCACGCAAACTCTTCTCGCGCCGCAATGTTCGAAAAGCCGGATTGTGTTCTCTCGCCTTTCCTGGCCGTTACCAGCACCGTGACGCGAGTCATCGGCCGATAATCCGTAACCAAACTGCCATCGAGCGTCGCGATCATCACACGCTCTTCACCGTCGGCCCAGTATACGGCGACCTTCTCGACGGCGGGATCCAGCGACTTGGCCTGCTCTACGATGAAATTGAGAAGTGGCAGCTTTTGCTCGATGCCGACGTCAGACCAGGGCACGATCGTTGTATACATGTCGCCCATTTCTTGCGGACTGAACGCCTGCGGTGCAACGGCGCGACCGCTGGACGCTATTGCCGCCGCTGTGCGCGCCGCCGCCAGCATCGATGGCAGCGTGAGATCCTCGGTATACGCGTAACCCGTTTGCTCGCCGATCACCACCCGCAGACCGACACCTTGCTGAATGCCCGAGTTTGCATCTGCAACGATGCCGTCCTCAAGCGTCAGTGAAATCGTGCGGCTGTGTTGAAAATACAAGTCCGCCGCATCCGCACCGTTCGCCGTAACTTCGGACATGACCCGCGCGACCGTAGCCTGGTCCACACCGAACCATTCCATGAACGGGTTGTCGGGTGTCGGACTGGCGATCAGTGTCGCCTGCCGCACTCCGCAGCCTGCAAGAAATCCGGGTACGGTCAGAATTGCACTGCCCGCGACAACGTGACCGAGAAAATCTCTTCGTTTAATGGTCATGCATCTCCCATATCGCCCGCATGTCTCGATCCCGCTTGACGGGAGCGGGCTCCTGCAGTTGGGCTCCTACTGCATACGTCGTGACAGCGCCAGCCCAATTCCAGCCGCAACAAGAAATCCACCCGTTATTCGATTACGCATCGCCAAGTGTTTTTCGAACAATCGATGTGCAGAAGCTGCAAAAAAAGCCCAGAGCATATCCCCGGCCAATAGCACCGTCAGAAATACAGTCGCCACGGCGGCAAGCTGCCCCGACGCACCGTTCTCTATCGAAATAAACTGCGGCAGAAACGCCGCATTGAACAACAACGTCTTGGGATTAACGGCAGCCAGCATACAGCCTCGCCAAAACAGCGCTGGAGCCGCCTCGACCTTGTCCAGATTATGACTTGCCTCGTTCCATGTGCGTATCCCAAGCCAAATGAGATACGCAACACCCGCCCAGCGAATCCAGATTAACGCATCGGCCGCTATTTCTATGATCGCCGCCAAACCCAGTACGACGAACGCCAGCTGCATTGCAACACCGAGTGTTGTACCAAGCACCGTCACGGCACCCATGCGCATGCCATAGCGGAGGCTGTTCGCAACGACTAGTGCCACATTTGGCCCAGGAATCATAACGAGGACCATCGTTGCGACTGCTACGGCAAGCAAGTTAGCCACGACGGTTTGGCTTTTTCCAATACATGAGTAACAAGAAGCCGAAAAGCATGCCGCCGAGGTGAGCGAAGTTGGCGACGCGCGAGGCATTGCCACTGACACCGAGATACAACTCCAGCAACCCATAAAACAGTACAAAGTATTTTGCTTTCATGGGAATTGGCGGGATCATCAGCATGATCATGCGATTTGGATAGGTCATGCCATAGGCCAGCAAGATGCCGAACACGCCGCCCGATGCACCGACCGTCGGATATGGAAAACCACCCTGTATGCCGGCAACGATGAGCTGTATGAGGCCGGCACCGACAACGCAAGTCAGAAAGTAAATCAGGAACCGCTTCGCGCCCATCATGCGCTCGAGGTCACGCCCGAACATCCACAACCCGAACATATTAAAGAATATGTGCCCAACACCGCCGTGCAGGAATCCGTACGTCAATATTTGCCAGGGCGCAAATGGTGATATCGGATCGCCATACGGCCACAGCGCAAAATTGAGTATCATGAATTCATGGCTTACTTGTTGCAGAGCGAATACCAGTCCATTCAAGATAAGTAACGCAAAAATTATCGTCGGTATGGAACTCGTGTTCTGGCGCTGAAATTTATAGACAGGTGCGTTCATTTTTCACTCAATGACTTGATAAACGGTTCGACCATCAAAGATCGTCATTGTTACGCTGGCTTCGCTGATGTCCTGTGGCGCGAGATCGAACAGGTTGTAATTGAGCACGACGAAGTCCGCACGTTTGCCAACTTCGATAGACCCCTGCTGGTCCTCCAGCGACATCGTGTAGGCGCCATTCATCGTGTACGCCTCGATCATTGTCTCGAGATCCATGCGTTGATCTGCATCGAGGGGCGGTCCGTCATTGCTGTACGGGTTCTGTCTCGTCATCGCAACCTCAATGGCCAGCAATGGGTTCATATCGGTAACCCAGTAGTCGCTGGCGCCATTAATCCGGCCGCCAGCCCTGTGCACATCGCCTATCGGATACATCTGAGCGGTGCGTTCCGCGCCGATCATGGGCACGTCGAGTTCGATGAAGGCGGGATCTGCGTACGCCCAGAGCGCCTGAAATGTCGCGCCTATATCGAGTTGCGCAAATCTCGGGACGTCTTCGTCAGCAATCAATTGTAGGTGCGTAATGTGGTGACGATTATTCGACATGCCGTTTGCGTTTCGCATCACTTCAAACCCATCCAACGCCATGCGCACGGCCGCATCACCGATTGCATGCACATGCACCTGCAATCCCATCGCATCGAAGCGTGTGAAATACTCATCGATCTTGTCCTGTGGATAGAAGCGCGGCCCAAGCCCAAGCGCGGTGTCCTCGTAAGGCTCAAGCAGCGCGCCCATACCGGATTCGATGATGCCATCCAAAAAGATCTTTACTGAATCAACATCGATATTTGGTCGACGCCACTTTTCGCGACCTTGCAGGAATTCGTAGACGCCGTCGTCAAAGGCACCCGGTTGCATGTTAATCGGTGACAACGACACCAGCGCACGAAGTTCAAAGTCACCGGCATCCGAGAGTTCGAGCAACGGCGCGATGTAACCCGCGTCGATGCCCGGCTCGATGACAGCTGTAACGCCCAGTGCATGTGCCATTGCGATTGCAGCGCGCACGCTTTCGAGCCGATACTCCATCGTCATTTCGGGCATGACATTTTTTACGATCATCATTGCGGAATCGTGCAACGTGCCTGTGGCCTCGCCAGTTGCGGAATCACGCACGATGATGCCGTCGGATCCGACCGTGGTTGCATCGTTGATTCCTGCCAGCTCAAGGGCCCGGCTGTTCACCCATGCGGAATGGCCGAAACTCGATTCGAGGAAGACAGGACGATCGGGATACAACTTGTCAAGCAGCGCCTTGCCCGGATCGCCATTGGGCCACAGCCATTCACCCCAGCCGACACCGATAATCCAGTGATCATCGCCGAACCCCTCCAGTGCCGTGCATTCCGCGAGCCTGACCTCAACCACCTCTCTTGGCTCCAGTCGCAGCAAGTCACAGTTCTCTTCGGTGGGAACGCCAATCAGCAGATGTGTGTGCGAGTCATGAAATCCGGGCAGCAACATCTGGCCGTTGAGATCTGTCACATCGGTGTTCTCGCCGATCCAGGATTGCACATCGTCGGTACTGCCAACAAAGGTAACCAGGCCATCATTGACGGCGACGGCTTCGGCCCAGGATCGCTTGGCATCGACCGTATAGACTGCGCCGTTGAGGAATACTCGATCTGCTGCCTGCCCGGCTACAGATCCGGGCGACCCGTCACAGCCTGCGACAACAAACCAAGCGATAAAACAAATCCTTGTTGACGAATTCAGCATCACCACCCGCCACCGCCGCCGCCGCCACCACCGCCACCCGAAAAGCCGCCACCCCCACCGCCCGAGGACGAACCCGGTGGCGTTACCGAACTGCTGATGGCGGTATTCAGGCCGCTGGACAAACCACTCATACTCGACCTCAGATCAATGCTGTTCCACGAACCGGCGTACCACGCAGGATGATACGAACTACCATCCGGGTTTCGAATCGAGCCAAGGATGCTTGCAAAGCGCTCACCCCAATGTTGTTCAACTCCGAGCGCCAGCGCATAGGGCAGGTAAGCCTCAAAGAGCTCCGGTGTTTTCTCAGGCGGATTTCTCAGGTTCATCTCGTCTTTATCGGCGATTTCGAGGTAGTCCTTGAATCCCATCATTTGGTCAAGCAGCTGGCGGCCGCGCATTGTCGGTCGTTTCATGATAATTGCGAAGAACACCAGTGTCACAAACATCCCGATGATCGTCGCAATGACGAACGGCGATGGTCCCATGCTTATCGCGACAACTGTCGTGCCGATAACGATTAATATCGCTGGAAGATTCAACAGGCCATTGGTACGAAAGTAGCGCTGCTTGTAGTCGGTCTTGAGAGACTCGCGATGCGATGCCTTAGCCTCGCCGAGCAACTCGTGATTTTCGACGTCGAGTAATACGGTATCGCCATCGCGAAACAAGCCATCAAGGAGCTCTCGTTCCCCCGCCGCCAACGGTGACGCGTTATCTCCAGGATCTGTCTTGATCAGTGAATGCTCGGTCTCTCCATCGCCAATGCCTAGAAACCCTCCCGATGCTGTTTTTACATCGATTTGCAAATAACCTTTGACCGCCAAATTTATGACCGCGGCCGTCATTACTTTGTTGTCGTAGTACATCTGCTGAATATAGCGAACGGACGCCGGTGAGAAGCCTTTTGGCGGTTCATAGCGTGTGACAAGCACCCCTTCGTCGGGATCCTTACCGAAGTGCAGCCACACCGGAATGTAATAGATCAACAGCAGTAAAAGTCCGCCTGCTGAAATTAGTAGACTCATATTGTCTTTGAGGAGCCACGCGAAGCGCTGCAACTGCGTCGGCTCTGCAACGTATCCCTTCGGCCAGCCGACGACAATCGTCAGGCCATTGACTGCCGACAGCGGATCGTTCGCCTTGAAGTGAGCACGCCCCGAGCTGTCGACGCGAGATACGTAATTGCGTTCCTTCGCACCGAGCCAACCCGTGTAAGCTTCATGCGTGATTTCACTCGGCGGCGGCGAGAACGCGAGAGTGACGGTCGCACTGGCATTATCGATCGGAAACGCCCAGTCGAACCCGGTTACATTCCAATAAAGCTCATCATGGTTCTCGAAGAATCCGAGCATGCGGCTCGCCCGGTAACGAAATAC